>JBEAZU010000356.1:0-3592 GCA_041169945.1 Bacteroidota bacterium | reverse complement strand
GGGGGATATTACTTTTACACCACCTAAATTAGACAATATCAGTTTTTCTAACTCGTAATTGATATGCAAATCCATTTTTACCAACAACTGGGTATCAGAATCTTCTATCACCTCATATATGGGGTAAAAGGGTTGTGATTTAAAGTATTTACCAGACATTGGGCTGAAAGACAAGATGACTTCTTCCGAACTTGTACTTGAGGCTGTAATGCCAATCACTTTGTCGAAAAAGGTTTTCAAATCATACTTGGTATTTTGTATAAATGTAAGCTTAGGTTCAATATCTACACTTTGAATGCGGTCTAAGGCCAAAGTGATGATTGCCTCTTTGCGTTCGGTATAGCCGAGTACATACCAACGATGTTGGTATTCTTTCAGAAAATAAGGATGAATTTGATGGTTCACCGCAGTTTCATTTACAAAGCTTTTGTAGGCTATGGTCACCACCGTTTGCTGAATAATAGCTTCCATCAAACCATTTAAAAATTGTAAACCCTGGTGAGAGGTAAATTTTTCAAAATCGATGACCTCTGCAACAGTTTCTTTGGTTTTGAGATGAATATCGGTTTCTAATTTATCGAAAATACCATTCAAACTCTCAAAAAACTTAAAGCCTTTGTACTCTTTTAAGATACTGATGGCAAAGGAAATATCTTTGATGGCCTGGGTGTTGAGGGTACAATTTTTAATAGAAAAATTCGAATCCGCATAATAGTAATACTGTTCAAACAAGATAGGCGCTTCATAGCCCAAGTCGCCACTGCGCATCACTTTAATGTCTTCACGAATGGTACGCTCACTCACCGACTTACCCAACTCATGGCTACATTTTTGAATGAGTTTGGCAATGTCATACTTGCCAAATTGATTGCGAAAGCATTCGTTTAAAATATGGTATCTTTTGAGGGCATCGAGATTTACAGGCATAGTATTCTTTATATTTCTCTCAAAATACGTTTGCATTGCAGATAGGTTGCAGTGAAACAGTTCATTTTTGAATGTTATTAAAAAAATAAAGCGATGTGTAAGGTTTCAGATCAAATCATTTTGTGTACTTGTAAAGCTAAAAGTACAGAATCACTTAAAAATTATTGGAGTTTGCACAGTTTTGGTAATAAAACGGGTTTAATTTCAGTAGGAGAAGTATTAATGAGTTATTACATAATTCCTGATAATTATAAAGAAATGCAGCATCAACTTTTAATAAAGCTAAATGAAGGTAGTATTTTTGACGTAGTGATTAACATAAAAAAAAACGATAAACTTGTAATTGCTATTTGCAAAACGAAATTTGAGTTTATTTTTGAAGGAGAAAATTGGAAACACACTGAATATGATAACTTTGAATTAGAAAATAAATACACGAAGGTAAATTTTGGTAAAATAAAAAAGAAGAAATGAATGTGTATATTTTTATTTATCCAAACACTACATTTACTATTTTCAGTTATTTAGCAATTCAGGACTTATAGTAAATACAAATTGGTAACAGGTAGAAAATTCCCGAAGTAATATAAATAAGTTAGAAAATAACTTCTAAAGTTTCTATTTTAGTATATAATATCATCATTTCTTTTATACCTTTTGTGTATAGTGAGATAATCATTTTCTCCTTTTACCCAATTATCAATATTGAACTTAAAAAATCTGAATGCACTTGGTAATATTAATTTAACATGATTCACTTCGGACACTTTCTCCTCTGCCCCTAGATTTTTAACTTTCTTATTCATTTTGTTCATGTGATTAATAATTTACAATTCTTTTAAGACCCTTAACTACTTCCAATTTACAGCATATAAGATGCTCCCACAAATTGTGTAGTGCATACATGCTTAGGTTATATTTTACTGAAGGCTACACCAAGCGATGTCGTAGCTTTTTAATTAGGTTTAAGTTTTTAACAAGCCCACCAAAGTCGTAAAGGCAGGGCTTGCATAGTCACTATTTTTTATACTAGAAAAAACATTTTGAGGAATACCAATCCTAACAGCAATCGTGCATTGTTGTTGAAAAGCAACATACAATGCATTTAAGTCTTTATGGTTCCCAACCATCACCATACCATGATTACAGGTCACATTCTGTAAAATAATAGACAACACTTTTGCTACCGTTAAATCTATAGGTATCCCATCACAAGCATGACTACTAAAATGTACCATCCCATTGCCAACGAAACCTTTAATGATGGCTACATCTAAATGTTCATCATCGTTATAAGACAACAATACCACGCCTTCGTGTTTTTCTTGCGCACTCAACACGGCATTGCTATTGGCTATTGGCCGCAGGATAATTTCATGGGTATTGATTTTAGCATTTGACATCAATTTACTTAGCTTGTTTTTCTCCTGCTTATCTACAAAAACATAGCTGACATTTGCCTGCACTTTATGGCATACCATCCCACTGGGATCTACCATAGGAGCCATACCTCCATCGACCACATAATCAATAACATCAAGATGTAGTAAATCTAAACTTGATTTTTCATTTCCCAGATCTGTTTTAAATTGACTAAGCAAAGCTTCTTGAATGGGTCTTGGAGAATAACTTTCGAAAATTAAAAGCAACTCATTTTTTAGGCTTATATTTTTTTCATTGAGCACAATATTGACATGGGAGATTTCAACATCCGCCATTTTGGAGGCTTCATTTAACACTGCCAATAGGGTATTGACTGCAATATCTAAATACTTAACCCTGCCATTCACAAATCCTTTAGAGGGCGCTAAGGCATACCCAAGCACATCAACTCTTTCTAACATCACTGCAGTAGAAGTATTACTACGTTCTCCTGAGGTGCCTTTATTCGATATCCATACTTCTTTATGGAAATATTGACCAACCATTACTTCCACTTCATTAACGCCAATTTCAATCGCAGCAATGACCGCATTTTCATTAATTTTCTTTTGCATCGGTGGTATTTTCAATATGTTTTGCAAATTAAACCTCTCCAATGCAGTATACCTGCAATGATAAAAAAATCTTCTAATGCAGCTAGACTATATTTAGAACAATTGTCAATCATTTTACACCATTTTTGATTGACAAAACAATTTAATGTTCACATTTTAACATCAAAAACAGTTGAGCCCGTTTTTGATACCCCACTCCTTTTTCAACCAAAGGATAAACTCGTTATCGCTTTTGGTGAAACAATTTTCGCTTATGTTTTCTCCAAAGACAAATGGAATACAAGGGAATATGATTTTTTTGAATTAATAAATGAACACCATGAAATTGGGTTTGGTAAAATTAAAAAGAAGAAATAAGCAATTTTGATTAAACTATTCGCAATATCAATGCTGTCATCGAGTTTATAAGATTCAACTTGTATTTTTACTTTTCTAGTTACTTCATCAGAACTATTTCCAAAATGGATATAGTTGACACTCGAATTAATTATTTTTTTCTCAAAATTATTTTATGCTTGCAAATTGGCTGCATTGCCTCCTTGTACTATTGTGACAAATACAACGACAATGTTAAAAATGCATCAAAATTATTGCCCTATCTGTTATGAAACAGATCAGGTGTATAATCCTCCACTTATTTTAAACAATTCATTATTACATGAATGTCC
>JBEAZU010000355.1:0-3508 GCA_041169945.1 Bacteroidota bacterium | reverse complement strand
TTATTTCCATAGTACCGTCTACAACAGTATTTAAATAAATATTGCCTTTAGTTGGATTAGGGTAAACACTCAATGTTCCATAAGTTGTTTCATTGATATTTGTTAAACATTGTTGAGTTGTTAAGATCACAATATCTTGATCCTTATTATCCGTACAACCCATACTGTCGGTTACAGAAACATTGTATGTTGTAGGAATTTCAGGTTTTACAAGTTTGCTATCTTCTGTACTTGAAGGAGTATTCCAAACATAAGAAAACGGTGCAATTCCAGAGGCAGAAGCCGTAAGCAATACACTATCTCCAATACATATGGTATTATTACTTGCAGATATGCCAACAGTAACTGATTTTGCTTCCACGTTTACAGGAAAAGGAGCACAAGAAGCATTGGAAAGTGCAGTTTTAATATTCACAAAAACAGTCCTTTGGCTACTATAGTATTCGCTAGAGATATCTACTTGAGAAGAAGTAGTGTTACTCAAAGCTCCTGAAAGAAAAACATTTTGAGGGGCATATAAGGTGTAAATTCCAGGAACTAATTCATAATTCAAAACCACAGTAGTTTTGGCGCCACAATTAATGGAGGAAGTCCATGTTTTGATAGTTTTTGAACCACTTTTAATCACAAAAGTAGCCGTATTTTTAGAACCCACACCGTTACAATTATTTGACCAGGCATATGGTAAAACATCAAATGTAGTAACAATTACTTTTTCTTTAACCACAAGATGAAGTGTATCACCTTCACCCCCTATTGGATACTTATTCCCTGGACTTGCGATGCTCAAAAAACCAGCCAAATGAGTTGTATCATTAGATTTTACATAAATCACTTGATTACCCATTGTACCTGAAGCTGGAGTCCAAGTAGCACTACTGGTACCATTTCCTGTAATATTGGTTAAAGGATCTAAACCTACATTGGAATACCAATTGTATTTTTTTCCATCATTGTAGGTCAAACCAAGAGGCACACTACCATTATTACAATACCTGAAACTTCTAGATAAAGGCAAATTATTGGTAACTATACCTGAAACACTAGTAGTACAACCTACTATAGCAGGATTACTCACATTTACGCTATAAGTACCGCTCTCTGAAATAGGTAAGGTATCTAAAAGAGATGGAGATAAACCTGGCCATTCAAAAGTATAAACACCACTAGTTTTAACTGGCAGTACTATTGCTTTCAATTTATCACTTACAGTACTACAAAGAATAACGTTGTTAACACTCGCAGAAATTGACTTATCAATGATTACTGTAGCACTTACTGCCGGACAAGAGATATTGTTTACATCATTTATACAAACTCTATAAGTACCCGAATTAGAAATATTCAAAGTATCTTGGGTTGTAGAAGCATCAATTAAAACGTTTTGATTAGCAGAAGTACCTTCATACCAAGTAAATGTTTTGGCATTAGTGGCAGGTACGTTTGATTTTAAAGTTAATGTACCATTTGAATGACAAATAGATTGATTATCACCCAAATTAGCTGACACAGTATTGCCATTTACATTTTGACAACTATTGATAAATGAAATGTCGTCTATTGCATAATCAGACCCTGAAACACAATTAGAATTTGCCCCATCAACTTCAATGGTAATCATCGCTTTTTTATAGCTACCACTATTCCATGTGCCTACAACTTGTTCCCAAATCATTGATTTATTCTGCGTAGTTAATGTTGCAGCTACAAATCTTTGGTTAGGCAAAAGATCACCAGTTATAGAATCATAAGGAACAACAACTAAGTGTAGGGTAGAACTCTCTGGAATGGAACTATAGTTAGCGAACCAGGAAGAATAATAGTAAGTTTGATTTTTAGTTAATGTTACATCTTGTCCCCAAAGAACATTTTTTGATCCAACATATAAAGAGCCTGCATTGTTTTGACAATACGTAAATAAATCTGCAATGAATGCAAAACCATCTTTATTTCCCTTGGTATGATCCTTCCATTGATTGGAAGTAATATACCCTGTACCATAAGGCACATTGTAGGAATCGTAATTACAAGGAATAATTTCTTGTTTACCTATACCCCATTTGTCAGGAAGAGCATATATACATTGCATCGAAGGAGAATAATCTCCAGCATAGGTCAACCCAGACTTAAACATCCTTGTTGAGCCATCAGTATAGGTTGTTCCATTGTTTTTTAGATACCCTTTTTCAAAACTACCATTTTCAACTTCTTCTTTCACTGCAACATCTGAGCATTGTGCATAAGAATTTATTGGGTACTGAATTAACAATAAGGCGCCTAAAGCGACAGATAATAGCAAAGAATTTTTTTTCATAAACAGGTGACGATTAGTGATATAAATGGGTGATGTGTGATTGAGCAAATTAGAATAATAATGCGTATATATCACACTAGAAATCAGGTATATGGTTACTTTTTTTTACATAAGGGAATGTAAATTTAAGCTGTATTGCTTTATATTCCAAATTTATTAGTAGTTGTTGGTGTTGACCTATTGGTTCAGGTAAATGTCGTTAAGTTGAGCACTTTTGTCAATTAAAATCCGTGACAACCCGCTTAATCCGTCTAATCTGTGTTCTGTTTTTTTTAATTCTTTGTCAAAGAATAAAAATATGGAACGTTGATCAAGTGGACATGAAGGATAAACGCTGATCTTTTCTTAATTTAATGGCTTTCACGTGGTCTAAAGGTTGGATATAACCAAAAAAAGAAGCAATATACCTTCCTCTTACCCCCCGCTGGTCCGCGACAAATATTGGCCTTATCGCTGGTTCACGGCTTCGACGTGGACCAAAGGTTGGTATGAAACACTATACTAAAATATTTCTTCCTAAGTGCTTACACCAATATTTAAAAAAAAGCCTCCCGGTATCGGGAGGCTTTTAAGATTAAGGATTTGTTACAAATGTTTTCGTTTCCGAGTAAAAAGTGCCGCTACTGTTTTGGCCATACATTTTTACATAATACTTGGTATTAGGCAATAAGTTGGTCATCACTACATCAATAGGTGCACCTATCAAGTTTTGGCTCGTGAATCGGAAAGTAGTGCCACCATTAAAATCTGGTTGAGAACTGTACATGCAGCCATATTCGTAGAGGTCAAAATTTTCACCCGTTGGTGTCTTTTTGCCATCATCCAAAATGCTTCCTGATACCTGGGCTAAAGTGGCTTCAAGATTAGAAATGCTAAGGGCTGAAAGAATAACAGGGTCAAATGGAGTAGTGAAATTTACTCCCGGAGAATAAAATACTCCTACCTCATTGATGCCATAAGCGCGTACATAATATTGCTTTACTGCTACGAGACCAGTGATTTCAGCAGAAAATACTCCGTTTGCTGGTGTACTTATTACTTTGCCATGATCTACCGTAGGGTTAGGATATTGACTATATACAACACCTCTTTCTCCTAAATTACCCACTTGAGCTGAAATAGTACCCGCAATTAAGAACGTGTTTTTATTTACTGGTTCATTTTTGTTAATGATTAATGCATTGTAGGCAGGGA
>JBEAZU010000354.1:0-2900 GCA_041169945.1 Bacteroidota bacterium | reverse complement strand
TTGGAATGGAGGAGGAAATTCTGGAGGTGGAGGTGGCGGAAATAGGGGTAGCGGCGGCGGAGGTAGTGGCGGCGGCGGAAATAATGGCAGGGGTGCAAGAGGAGGCAGGTAATGGAAACATCCGTTCAAATCTTTGCATTAAGAAAATTACTTTTAAAAAATAATGTAATTCAATTTCACCTATTGAATTGCTATACTCAAGTTTTCTAATTTAATACGACGACTATCATGAAATCAATACTAGTATCCTGTGTGGCTATAGCATTATTGTTGAGTCATCAAGCATCTGCTCAATATGAAAATTATGCTCTTGATGGCTTGTTATTTTCAAACACAAACTTTGGTGGTACGGCTAGGAGCATGGGACTAGCCGGAGCGCAAACAGCTTTAGGGGCAGACTTAAGTAGCGCGGCCATTAATCCTGCTGGTTTAGGAATGAGTCGAAAATCTGAATTCACCATTTCTCCTATGTTTGGTTATGGAAGCAGTTCAAGTAACTTATTTCATTCAACCACAAAAGCAAACTACATTAACCCCGCAATTGGCAATATAGGAGCCATTTTTTCACTTGCCAAAGATGATTTGACAGCAGGAAAATGGAGGGGTGGATCTATTGCAGTGAGTATGTCGCGCATCAAAGATTTCAATAACAGCATTGGATATTCAGGCGACAATACTTTTAACTCTATGACCGACTATTTTATACAAACGGCAAATGGAACCAATGACCAAGAATATTTAGATGAAGCCAACAATGCAAGTATATCTTCTATACAAAGTTTAGCCTACAAAACTTTTGTCATCAATCCGGTTAACCCTGGAGGCGATATCTATTACCAGACATTAGATAATATGTCCATCAAAAAAGTAAACCAAAGTGGCTTTATCAATACCAAAGGTAGAATTAATGAATGGAATGTTGCTGGAGGAATCAATTATGACGACAAAATATACCTAGGTGCCTCTTTAGGAATTATGGGATTGTACTATGAAGAAGACAAATCATTTACGGAAACAATCAAAGATGCTACACCATTAATACTACAATCATTTACCTTACAAGAAGGGAGAACAGTTAATGGAACAGGGATTAAATTGTCGGGAGGAATTATTGCTAAACCCAATGACCATGTTAAAATTGGTTTATCGCTTATTTCACCAACAGTATATGCTATTGATGAAACTTTTAAGGAAACAATGATGACCTCACGTATCGCCCCAAATTACTTTTATCCTGGTGACACTACCCCATTAAACACCACTCAAACTGGCATAATGGGTTCAGGAACGAATAACTATAGGTTAACCACTCCAGGAATCGCAAACTTTGGTGTTTCATTCACAAACAAATATGGCCTAATAAGTACCGAAATTGCCAGTGTAAATTATGCCGGCATTGATGTTCAAGATGGTAAAGACCCTCGTACATACAGTTCGGCAAATACTTTTGTAGGATCCTATTTTAAATCGACCATAAACGCGAAAGTAGGTGCAGAAATTAAAATAGAAAACTTCAGATTAAGGGGAGGCTATGCTTATTATGGAGATCCTACCTCAGGTATTGACAATACTGACAGGAGCAAACAATTTATCACTTTGGGTGCTGGCTACAGATCGCGTGAATATTTTGTTGACATTGCCTATATCAACAGTGTAAACAATAGTGTTTATACTCCGTATACGCTAAGCAATGGCAATGCACCAAGTGTGGTAAGTAAAAATAACAACACCAATATCATGATCAGTTGCGGTTTGTTTTTCTAAATATTTTGCCAAAAAGTAAGTAACCATTAGATAATTTCAGCATATTTGATTTAATTGACCATTGGTTAAAAATCAAAAAGATATTTACAACTATGTTAAATTTTTGCAAAGCTTTTGTCGTAGGAACATTGATTTGTTTCGGAGCGCTCCTCGGCTTTGCTCAAAACATCCCTCAAAATGGAGAACTGGCTCCTGATATTGTAATCCCTAACACAAATGGCACTTCAATCCACCTGAATTCATTGAGAGGAAAAGTGGTTTTGATAGATTTTTGGGCTTCCTGGTGTGGGCCATGCAGAATGGCAAACGAAGAAACGATTGATGTTTATAAAGAATACCAACCCAAAGGATTTGAAATTTTTAGCATTTCTCTTGACCGTAAAAAGGAACCTTGGCTCAGGGCTATAAAAGATGATAATTTACCCTGGCCTAACCATGGCTGCGACTTCAAAGAATGGAATTCAGAAAGTTGTACGAGGTACCATGTTGAAGCATTGCCTACCACTTACCTCATTGACGAACATGGCTACATTATTTCTACAGATGTAGATTATTATGACTTGAATAAAATCCTTAAAAAACATTTTAATAAAACCATATTTTACCCAAGAGAAAGCGCAAATAAATTAATAATATCACAGGAAACCAAGTTTGAAATCCAAACCGATGAAGGTAAAATAATTTCTAAAGGAAATGGCAAAGAAGTTGATATTCGCAATTTAGCAGAAGGAGATTATATGTTAAAAATCGATGGCAGAGAAGAACACTTCAAAAAAATAGCCCATCCTATAGAACAAACAAATATCTTTGATGACTCCTTACAAATTAGGTTTTCAAAAGAAGCAACTATTAAAATTTACAACAAAAGAGGTTACAAAGTATTGGAGAAACATAATACCACAGAGATTGAAAAATCATTGTTTGAAAAAGGGGATTATTATATTTGGATTGATGGGAATATGTCCCTGGTAACGCTTTAATTAAAACATTAGGTATAGGCGTTTAGGTCGCACAAATTGATAATTTGCTTATCTTTGTTTTTAATATGACAAGGTATGAATTTACAGGTGTAAAAACACTTGAAAACTTGCAAGGATACTTAGATGAATATCATTGGCACTAGATGATTTTCTGTG
>JBEAZU010000353.1:0-13681 GCA_041169945.1 Bacteroidota bacterium | reverse complement strand
GTGTTGTGAAATGTATTCATCAACAGCCTTTCGGCAGCCTTCCCAATGGCCATAGTCATCAATAATAAGCACGCCATGGAGGCTTACTATTGGATACAAAACATTTAATTCATGTTTGGTCGATTCGTACCAATCGGTGTCTAATCTCAGCAGTGCAATTGGGCTATTAGGCTTATGCAGAGGCAATGTGTCTTCCACTTTACCTTTCACATACACTAAATTAGCAACCGAAAATCCGGTTTTTTGCATGTTGTTTTGCACATCATTGATGTCGGCCAGGCACCATGCAGGATTCCCGCTTTCGTCGGTGTTTTTTGACAAAAGCTCACTTGCATTTTCACCACTAAAAGAGAAATCAAAACTGCTTGGAGCAGTCATTCCTTCAAAAGTATCAAATAAATGAATTTTTCTATTGGTAATATTTCTGTGCTGAAGCATCATGGCTATAAGCATTGCGCTACCACCTCTCCAAACACCACATTCCACAAAGTCACCTTCAATTTCGTTTTTCAAAACATAATCAGTGGCACTATACAAGGCATACATTCTTTCAATAGAAGTCATTGTATAGGGCTTGCATAAGGTGTAATAATCCCAAAATTCTTTTTCTTTGATGTCGGGATAGTTATTGTCTGAACTTTTGACAAGCGTATATCCTGTTTTTTTTATGATGTTTTGAAGTATTCTTTTCATGAAATTTAGGGTAGAAATTGTATTTGAAATGTAGGCGATTGATGTTTTTTTTGGATTTCTAATTTATGAAAAAAAAGTAAGATTGATACGTTTAAGAGATCTTTTTTCAGGGCAAACACATTAAATATAAAGTAACTCAAAAGCCTAACCAACGCTATCCAAAAGATTGAGGGCTGTCCATTAACCATCAATTGGTAATTCAGTCATAGAAAACCTACTTGTTTTCAAAAAATAATTATGGATTTCATCGGTATCCCAAACCCTTCTCCTTTATAAGGGAGCACGAGCGTGCGAATTTACGAGCGTAGCGCTGGCTTTGGGATAAGGCTTTTTACATAGAATTTTTAGTCTAATTATTTTTAAGGCGATTGTCCTGGCTCTTTTTTATGCCATCATACTTTCCAAGGGTATGTAATTTTAATGTTGCAAAGCTTTATGTGAAAGAGAGTTGATTTAAATGTTCTTTTTTTGCTGTGATGATTTCAAAAAAAGCAATTTTAAATCAATAGAGCCTTGCCAATTAATTTAAAATTTATTGTAAGTGTTGATGATATTTGTCTAATTTTGTTTTATAATAAATATTTTATTTTCGATAGGGAATTTGGGGCAAAATTTCAGTTTTTAATTTGCATATTATTTTAAATTTGATGTTATTTAGTTTTGATTTTAGATGGGTACTTTTTTTGTAATATTTCTGGTATCTAATTTCTGTGGACATGATTAATATCATTTTAGATAGTGATATTTTTAGAATTAGAGACCTTTTAAAAAAAATGTAATTATGAAAAATAAAATAAAAGTGTTAATGCTTGGTTGGGAATTTCCACCAATAATTAATGGAGGGTTGGGAATTGCATGTTATGGTTTAAGTAAAGCATTAGCAGAATTAGTAGATTTAAGCTTAATTATCCCCAAAACAGCACCAGGATTTGTAGTGGAAAATTTAGACCTCATTGGTTTAAATCAATTAAGTATAGAACAATTTAAGCATCAAACGATAGAAACACACAGTGCGTATGATGTTTTTAAAGATGTGACGCTTGTTGATGCTAATTTTGCTCCTTATCAAAATTATGAAACCAATACCAAAACGGTTTCTCAAAAACAAGGGACTACCAAAACGGTTTCTCAAAAACAAGAGGTAACACTTGACGATATTTTGTCATTTGATCAAGTTGGAGATATTTATGGTACCGACATTTGGGATAAAATCCAACGCTATGCTAAACTGGTAGCTAAAATTGCGCAAACCAAAGAGTTTGACGTGATTCATGCCCATGATTGGATGACTTTTATTGCCGGTTTACAAATCAAACATGAATCAGGCAAACCATTGGTATTGCATATTCATTCTTTAGAAACCGATAGGTCGGGCATTGGCAGCAGGGGAGGCGTATACCAATTAGAAAAATATGCGATGGAATTGGCCGACTTGGTTATTCCTGTCAGTAATTATACAGCTTGTATCATTACCCATCATTATGGTATTGACGCCAATAAAGTTATTCCTGTGCATAATGGTGTAGAAACCATTACGCCATTTAAAACAACCAAACCCTTTCCTGAAAAACTTATTTTGTTTTTGGGAAGGTTAACCGGTCAAAAAGGACCTGGTTATTTTTTAGAAACAGCTCAAAAAGTAATCGCTTCTGACCCTAATGTTCGCTTTGTAATGGCTGGAACGGGTGATAAATTGAAAAACCTTATTGAAGCCGGTGCATTTAAACAAATAGGCAATAAATTTCACTTTACGGGCTTTTTAAGTCCAGAAAAGGTACAAGAATTATTGTCAATGGCCGATGTTTATTGTATGCCCTCCGTTTCTGAACCCTTCGGGATTTCTGCTTTGGAAGCCGCTCAATTTGGTGTGCCATGTGTGATTTCAAACCAATCAGGTGTGTCTGAAGTGTTGCCATCGGCTTTAAGCGCCGACTTTTTTGATGTGAGCCAAATGGCCAAACATATCGTGAATTTATTAAACGATAGCGAATTAAAAGAGAAGGTGGTCCAAGACGGATACAACGATTTGAAAAATGTGAGTTGGGAAAGTGCTGCCAATAAAGTTGTGATGCTTTACCAACAAAATTTGTCTTTATAACCACTATTTATAAAACAAATTTTAGTTTCTACGTACAAGAAATTGCTATCACATTCAACAACATCTCATGGCTTCAGTTTGTTTCTACTTTCAAGTGCATCAGCCTTATAGGCTAAAGGAATATTCTTTTTTCCATATCGGAAGAGATTATACCTATGAAAACCATGACTTAAATGTGCAAGTGTTAAATAAGGTAGCAGATAAATGTTATATCAAAGCCAACGCGGTTTTGCTTGAACAAATATTAGCACATAAAGGAAAGTTTAAAGTAGCCTTTTCAATTAGTGGCCTAGCTTTAGAACAGTTTGAACAATACCGTCCTGATGTGATTGCCTCTTTTCAAGCCTTGGCTCAAACCGGTTGCGTTGAATTTTTAGGGGAAACCTATTACCACTCGCTATCGGCTTTGTATTCAGCAGAAGAATTTCAACGTCAAGTTGACTTACACAAAGCGAAAATTAAAGCCTTGTTTAACCTAGAACCAACCGTATTTAGAAATACAGAACTTATTTACAATGATAATTTAGCCCGTTATATCCAAAAACAGGGTTATGTGGGCCTTTTGTGTGAAGGGGCCGAAAGGTTAATAGCAAACAATCCTGTGAATAAAGTATATGGTGCAGAAGCACAAACAAACATTGCTGTGCTTGCTCGCAATTATACTTTATCAGATGACATGTCGTTTCGATTTTCGGATAAAAATTGGAAAGAATGGCCATTAACGGCGACTAAGTTTTCAAATTGGTTGCACCAACTGGCCCAAGAAAAAGATGATGTGCTTAATCTATTTATGGATTATGAGACTTTCGGTGAACACCAATGGGAAGATACGGGGATACTTGATTTCTTACACCAATTGCCCGCTGTAGTGCTTGCCAACAAAACCTTGGGTTTTAAAACGCCTTCAGAGATCATTAAAGCAAATAAAGTAAACTATACTATCAATGCACCAGAAACCATTTCTTGGGCTGATGCGGAAAGAGATATGTCTGCTTGGCAAGGAAATGCCATGCAACACGAATGCTTGGAAAAAATTTACGAGCTTGAAGATAAAGTGATGGCGACTAAAAATGAAGAATTAATTCATACTTGGTCTAAATTGCAAACTTCCGACCATTTTTATTATATGTCAACCAAGCACGCCTCTGATGGTGCGGTACACTCGTATTTCAGTCCATTCAACACCCCACATGATGCGTATTTATATTACATGAATATCATTGCCGACTTTGAAATAAGGATTGATAGGGCTATAGCATAAATTTTGAATACTTAATTTTCAATTCATAGATTCAAAAAATGACAATTAAGATAATCATGTTGCTCAATTATAGTGTTCACTGAAACATGAGATAACAAGAACCTTCAGGCCAATTTCATCCTTTTATTCCGCTTGTGTTTTATTGAGCTATAAATTTCCTTATTTCATAAAAAAAAACCAACACGTTTTATTTGAGTTTAGCTGCAAATGCCTTTTTAAACTTGTCTACCTTTGGTTGAATCACAAATTTACAATATGGTTGGTCTCCGTTGAGGTTATAATAGTTTTGATGGTAGGCTTCTGCAATATAAAAGGTGCTCGCTGCTGTAATTTCTGTTACCAAAGGGGCTTGAAATGCACCGGATTTGTCTAGTTCATTTTTATAAAACAGTGCTTTTTGATGCTGTGATTCGTTGTGGTAAAAAACCACAGAACGGTATTGTGTACCGTGGTCCCCACCTTGACTATTTAAAGTAGTGGGATCATGAATTTTCCAGAAAACTTGTAATAAGTCTTCATACGACACTAATTGAGGGTCAAAGGTTACTTGACAAACTTCTGCATGGCCAGTAGTACCTGTGCAAACTTCTTTATATGTCGGATTTAGGGTATTTCCTCCCATATAGCCTGATTCAACTTTTTTGACGCCTTTTAAATCAAGTAATATGGCTTCGATGCACCAAAAACATCCGGCACCGAAGGTGGCAATTTCTAAATTAGTGTTCATAGGTAGTTTGTTTAGGATAGGCTTGTTTTTTTTCTCCGGTTGGGCGCATGAAATAGAAATCATGGAAACTAACAATAAAACGGAAAGGTATATTGGATGTCTCATTGGCTTTTATTGAATTACGTAATAATGTCATTATTATTGCCTTATTGAAAACTATATAAGTTTATTGAAACACGGTTAAGGTAAGTAATGTTGCTACTTGTTGATGAATCAGTGAATTGCTTTCAATGATACGATCAGCCATTAATTTGTGCGGTAAAATGTGTGTGTGATATGCCGGTAATACATGGTTTTCAAACCGGTATTGTACATCATTTGCCTCATAACCTCTTTCCTCTAGGTCTCTTTTTAAGCGTCTTTCAAGCGCTGTGTCTGTGTCTGCTTCTACAAATAGGGTGTAATCAAACATGGGCAATAGGCTAGGATAGGACAGGGCAAATATGCCTTCAAATAACAAAATTGGTGCAGGTTTTACTACTATATCAGGCAATACCAATTGACTATTGTTGTAATTGTATTGTGTAAAGGTAATTGTTTTGCCAGCTTTTAATTGATGTAAATCTAGGGCTAATTTTTCGTGGTCAAAAGCGGTAGGCAAATCAAAATTTTCGATGCCATTTTTGTCTTTAACTTGGGTGTGTTTGGGCTTGTAATAATTATCTAAGGACAAAATACTTGCTTTTTTGGCTAAGGCAATTTGTAATAATCTTACCAAATACGATTTTCCACTTCCACTGCCACCTGCAATAGCAATTATTTTCATGCTTATTGCTTTAAATAGTCCACTAATTTTTTTACGGCCAAAGCCCTGTGGCTGATCTTGTTTTTTTCTGTTAAATCCATTTCAGCAAATGTAATGTCATAACCATCTGCAACAAATAGAGGGTCATAGCCAAAGCCACTCGTGCCTCTTTTTTCGTTGATAATTTTACCATTCACAATACCTTCAAATTGCAGCTGTTCTCCTTTGTGGTTGTAATAGGTAATCACGGTTTTGAAACGCGCTTTACGATTGTGTTCAGAGGCAAGTTTTTGAAGTAAAAGGGCCATGTTGTTTTCTGCATTGCCATCAGGTCCAGCGAAACGTGCTGAATATACGCCTGGCGCACCATTTAATGCTTCCACTTCTAAGCCTGTATCGTCTGCAAAACAGGAGACACCATATTTTTGAAATACATAACTGGCTTTTTGGTCAGAATTGCCTTCAATGGTAGCACTTGTTTCTGCCAATGCTTCTGTACAACCAACGTCGGTTAAGCTTAGCAAATGAATATCGCTACCCAAAAGGGCATTTAATTCTTCGATTTTATGTAGGTTGTTGGTGGCAAAGCAAATACTGATGGCAGACATGTCGTTTTGATTGGTTATGTTATACTGTTGGTTTGGGTTTTAGGATAGGGTGATATCACCTTCAAAAACCAAGGTAGCAGGGCCGTTTAAATATACCTCTTCAAAGCCGCCTGTTGTATTGGCTTTGAATGCTATACTAAGCTGACCTCCCAAGGTTTTAATGTTAACGGGGCTTTCAAATCCTTTTAAGGAGGCGACCAAAGCAGCAGCGGTTACCCCTGTACCACAAGAATACGTTTCGTCTTCCACCCCTCGTTCATAAGTACGCACAAATATTTCGTTGTCCCCTATCTTTTCAACAAAGTTAACATTGGTGCCTTGTGCTTTAAACCTTTCATTGTTTCGAATCGCTTTTCCTTCTTCAAAAACAGGGAAATGAACGATGTCATCCACAAATTTTACATAATGAGGAGAACCAGTATTTAACCAACAAAAAGTTTCGTTTTGCTCTATTTTAGCAATATTAATCATTTTTAAATGGACTATTTCATTTTCAATGTGAGCCAAATGTTCTCCATCGATGGCTAAAAAACGGGTATTATTTTTAAAAACGCCCATTTTATAGGCAAAGGCTACAAGACAACGCCCTCCGTTGCCGCACATGGTACTTTCGTTGCCATCAGCATTGAAGTATACCATTTTAAAGTCGTAGCCTGGCGTGTTTTCAAGCAACATAAAACCATCGGCACCCACCCCAAAACGACGATCACAAATTTGTTTGATGAGGTCCGTTCTTGAAGCATCAAAAACGCCTTCACGATTATCAATAATTACGAAATCGTTTCCTGTACCTTGGTATTTGTAGAAATGTAGTGGCATGATTGTAGGATTATAATTTATCAAAATAGCAAAAAAATATATTGGGAGACAAATAATTTTATTTTGCCTTATAAACGGGTACGGTAGAACATGGTTCTCCATACATTAGGCTGGCCACCACAGGAGCGAGCATCCTCGTTATTTCTACATAGGCAAAGGTAGAGATAGGTATTTTACCACATCCTTTTACCACGACTTTAGCGCCCCTGAAATCTTCAACGTTTATTTTTGACAAGGCTTGTTGAACCAAGGCTTGGTCTAGCACCTCATCATTGCCAAATACCACCATATTGGCAAACGCTTGCAGTCTTGTTGCCAAAATCATATAAGCCCAAGTCGGTACAATGGCATCAACAGAACATTGTAAGGCTATATTTTTGGATTGGTAAATTGACCAATCGTGCTCTTTTACAAAAGCCCTAAAATCTTTTTCCTTCAATATCATTTCCATGTACAAATTGTCTTTGATGTCGTACACTACACGTTCCCCTTGGTGATGGTAATCTTCTAAATTAAGGGTGATTAGGGCGCTGTTGCTTACTCTATTGACGATTTCCATGTGAATGATTGGTATAAATATACGGTATTGGTCTTAGATGATTTGCTGCTTTCATTGCTGATTTCAAAACGCATTGCTTGCTACTCGTAAAGCCATATTGTTTGAAAAAGATTCCATCTCGGCTAATTTTTAGTCAAACCAATGTGATGTTCAATAAGGGGCAATGTTTAATTTTTCTTTTTATTATAAAAAAACTTTAATTCAGCCCTTCTGTTTTCAAGTCGGTTTTGTTCGTTGTCTGAGCCATCTGGATTTTGATTGGGAACGATTGGGTCATTTTCACCAAACCATTTTGCCAATACCCTTTTTCTTGAAACGCCTTGTAAATCTATGTATGCTACAATTGATTTTGCTCTTTGAGCAGATAGTTTCAAGTTATAGTCTTTGTTGCCGACATTGTCGGTATGTGCTTCTACAGACAGGTTGATGTGGTCATTGGCTTTTAGGAAGTCCGCAATACTATCCAACATTTTTTTGTGATGGGCAATAAATTCCGGATCGTTGTATTCAAAATGCACAATCATTTCTATTTCAGGAACAGGCGTTAAGGTTTTATTAGTGCTATTGTCTTTGATTAACGCTAATGAATCCACTGTTTTATTCGAAAAGCTATGTTCAACTTCTAACATCGATTGTTTCACATTCATCAATTTATGAATGGTTGTTTTTTGCGTCAATGCTTTTTTGTCTTGGTGTTTATTGATTTTTTTATCAGTCACCTTAAGCGTATCGCTAAGCTGTATTGCTAACTTATCAGCCCCTTTATTTATGGTTTTAAGCGTGTCAATGAAGGCTATTGTTTTGATGCTATCTTGTGCTTTTACGGTTGTTGTTTTGATGCTATCTTGTAATTTTAAGGCTGTTGTTTTAGTGCTATCTGGTGCTTTAAAGGCTGTTGTTTCGACACTATCATGGCTGATGTTAGCTACCGCTTGTAAGGTATTGTTGAATTGGTTAATTTTTGCTTTAACAGGTGTCGATTGGCTTAATTTATTGTTTTCGTCTAACTTTTCTTGGGCCAATTGTTTTGTCGCTTTTTGATTGACGAGGGAGTCTTTTAGTTGGTTTTGCATGGAGTTGAACCCTTCTGTTTGCGGAGTGTCTTCAAAGTATTTTTCTTTCACATCAAAAGCTTTTTGGGTGATTACCACCGGTATTTTAGGGCTGTCTTTATGAATGAAAATATTGATTGAAAGGATGTCAAATCGCGTATCATCAATATGCGTAGCAGAAATGGAATCGTTTTCGAATTGTACTTGGGTATTTACAACATTCCCTTCTTGGTCAATATTGAAAAATGCTTGTTCTAATACGCGACCACTATCAATACATGTTACCGCATAGCCATTGTTTTTATTGACTTTATAAATTGCCTTCGCAATCATTTTATTGTAGAGGTATTGACCTTCTAGTGCATTGTATGCTTTGAGTGTGTCGTTTTGTAGAGAAGACGATTTGTTTAAAACAATTTCTTCGGCATTTTTATACAAAGCTTTCGATACTTTGTCGTAGGTATGGGTTACTATTAACAATGGTTTTGGTTGGGTATAGCCATAGATATCATCGCAACAGGTGGCACTTTTAAGATTAATGCCTCCTACTCGGTTAGAAACAAAGAAACCCTTGTTTTGTTTTTTGTTGAAAATGTAATAGGTATCATCTACATTAGAGTTGTAGGGAATGCCTACATTCATAGGATTGGTCCATGTAATCATTTGACCCTTTGCTCTAAAAATATCGTAGCCGCCAAAACCATAATGGAAATTTGAACTAAAATAGAGATTGCCACTTAAAGAGTCGTAATAAGGGGTGATTTCATCTCTAATGGTATTGATTTCTTTGCCTAGGTTTATAGGGTTTTTATATTGGTTGTCAGCTAACATGACGGTATACCAGATGTCAAAACCTCCTTTGCCTCCCGATTTGTTTGACACGAAATACAATACCTCTTGTTGGTCACCTTTGTCTAGTTTATGGGTTGCCGCTACAGGTTGTGTGTACGAATATTTGCCTTTGTTAATATTAGAAGGTAATTTTTTAGGTTTACTAAAATTGCCTTTGTCATCAATTTTGCTCATATAAAGATGACAAATCATTTCATGTTTTAAGTTTTCAAAGCATCTACTGAAATAAAATCGTTTGCCATCAGCCGATAAGCTACCATTGGCATTGTTTTCAAACATGGTATTTACCTTTTCTATTTGAATAGGATGTGTCCATTCTTCTTTTTGAAGCTGAGATTTATAGAGTTTGGTGTGGTTGAAATGTACTTCATCGTGTCGATAAGTAAGTACTGTATCTGCTTGTAAAGAGGCAAACACCAAGGTTGAATCATCGAGCATGCTTGGTGAAAAATCGGTATAGGCAGAGTTGATGGTATCTCCTAAATGTTTGATACTGGTGCGAAGGGTGTCTGATTGGTGTTGTAAGGCATACTCACATGACTGAATTTCATTTTCAGCATATATTTTATATTTTTCTCCTCTGCTATCTCTGTATTTACTTTCAAAAAAAGTGTTAAAATTGGCTTTGGCTTCGGCATAATTGCCATTGTATTTTTGACTTTCGGCTAATTTATACAGTGCTGAAGATACAAGTTTGTTGTCTAGTTCTACCGCTTTGGCGTACCAAAGTGCGGCATTGGTATAATCTCTTGAAAAAAAGTAGGCATCCGCTAACTTAGTAATGTATTTTTTGTTTTTTGGATGTTCTTTGGCTATCACTTCAAGGTGAGCAATGGCGTTGTAATAACTTCCTTTGTCAACCAAATGATTGGCTACTTGGTGTTTTTTTTTATGTTGTAGTTTTTCAACTTCTCTGTCTTGAGACAAGGCAGGGAGACTAAAAATGCTCAGCAGGAATATCGCAGAAAGTAGTAGGCTAGGGTTCATTTTTTTGGAAATAGAGAGTATTAAAAGAAGCGACATGGAACTGTAAGGTCATTTGGGATGGCTCTTTTCAGAAAACCAACATGGATAAAGGTGATTTCAAATGCACCAATATTTTTAGCTCGTCCAATCGTTTGCGCATTTTTGATATTATTAAGGCTAGAAACAGTGATGTCGTAACTTAAACCTAATTGATAATTTTTAAACTTAATGCCACCATACACAATGCCTGCATCTTTGGCTCTACCCCAAAAACCCAACATCAGGGTCGATTTATCGAGTTTCCCCGATACAATACTGTATCCAATGGCGGCACCAATGTTAAGGTCCATGGCTTTGAGCTCTCGGGTAATTTGTATGGCGGGCAATAAACTGATGTTTTTAGAGAGGAGGTAATTGGCGCCAATGGTGTAGTTTGACCTAATGCCTAACCTGTTGGAATTGTCAGCCATGATCGACTCTTTAGGGCGGGTTATATTAAACAATGAAGCGCCAGCATAACAATCAAATCGATTATTGACTACAAAATTCCATATAACCCCAGCATTGATATCAACATAACCAAAAGCGTTTGCGCTTAAATTTTCACCCGAAGCATTATTGGTCAGTTGCCAATTGTCGTACTGACTAGCAAAAACTAAATTGTCGGTATTTAAATTTTTACGAACATAGCCAATCTGTAAACCTCCCGATACCTTGTGCCGTCTTAAACGATCTAAGGTGCGGTGGTAAGCCGTAGACATTTGGTAGTATTGGTTTCGGTAAATATCATTTCCCAATTCATCATTGACCATTAAAAATCCTAGCCCTATTTTATGAGGACTTTCTATGCCTGGTCTAATGTTGACATCTGCAAATAAGCCGGTAGAGGCAAAGGTCGCATTGATTTGTCTCCATTGACTTCTGTATACACCTCCTAGTCTATAGTCTTCATTAAATTTACCTGTTAATGCAGGGTTTTGAGACAAAGGAGTATTGAAAAACTGCGAGAAATGGTAATCTTGTGCCTGCACAACAAATGAAAATAATAAGGCAGTGGTAAATAATAAGCTTTTGGTTAAAGAAAGCTTATGTATTAAATAGGTCATATTGTTATTTTAATGATAATGAATTTTTACCTGATGATGGTTACTTTGCCTTCCACTTTGATGTCGTCACCTAGGAATGATTTGGCTCGGGCATAATATACATAAACCCCCATAGGCTGGTCTACACCTTGGTATTTGCCATCCCAACTATGGTCTTTCCAATCCCATTTTTCATTGATTTCTCCAGAGGTTTCCCATATTAATTCTCCCCAACGGTTGTATAATTTTATTTCATCAATTTTTTGAACCCCCCTCAAAATTGGATGGAAGGTATTGTTTTTATCATCTCCATTTGGGGAAAATCCTGTAGGGAAAATCATGTAAATATTTAAATCAATTGGTTTGGTGATTTCATCTTTGCAACCAAATTGATTGGTAACTTCTTGTTTTACCAAGTAGATGTTTGGCTTTTCAAACCTGTGGTCGGGGCTTTCTTTGCTTGACATCGATCCATCTCCAAAATCATACAACCATTTGGTGACATCAGTAGAGGCCGAATTATTGAATAACACTGGAATCTGAGCAGTAGCATTGTATTCATCAAAGAAAAAGCCTGCCTTAGGTTTGGGGTAAACTGTCACTGTGGTATCAAAATCTTGCGAGCAGTTTTTGCCTTTGTTAGTGACCGAAAGCGTTACATGATAGGTACCTGTATTGGCATAGATATGGGTCGGAGATTGCATTTCGGAAGTTGAGCCTTCTCCAAATCTCCAATACCATTTCACAATATCGTCTCCCGGAACAGTTTGTGATTTGTCAACAAAATTTGTCCCTTCTTTGTAGCAAACGTTGTCTGCAATAAAAGCTGGAAATGCCACTGATTTAAGATGTATGGTGTCTGTGGCAGTTCTACTACATTGGTAATTGGTATCACTAATGGTGACTGTTACAGGAAAGTTGCCCACTTTTTTATAGGTATGATAAACCGAATCGGCTGCTGAAGACGTATTTTCATCTCCAAAATCCCATAAGAATTTGTTCATGCTTACTTCGGGTTTGTTGCCGCAAAATAGGGAAAACAAAAGAGGGGTTTCTACACAACTGTCAGGTATGCAATAGGTTGGAAGTGGTAAGTCTAGTATTCTGAACAATTGTCGGTCGACCTTTGCTTCACAACCATCAACGTTGGTTGCTTTTATGCTCGCATAGTAATTGCCCCCTTTGGTGAAGGTTTTGGTTTGCTTGTTTTTAGATTTTCCATTTTCGTCTACCACCAGTACTTTAATAGAATCCAGTTGATTGGTTTCGTATGGAGGGGTGCCATTTTGGTGAAAAATATCCCATCTCCAATTGGTAACGGCTTTCCCGGTGGCTTTCACATTTAAATCGGTGGGTAAAAATGCACATAAACCTGTTGGAGGGTCTAAGGCAATTTTTAGTTCAAGAAACAGGGTAATCTTTGCCGTATCCCTTACAGTACACAAGTTTTTATTATACTTGGTACGTGCAATGATGTTATATTTTCCTGTACCATATTTAGAATAACTATGGGTGCCATGGTAAACCGATTTGTCATTGGTCGTCGTCATGTTATTTATGTTTATTTTGGACGTATTTCCATCTCCAAAATTCCAATAAATGGTGTCAATGTAGGCACCTGTTCGAGACGTAAGGCTGATAGGAGCAAATAGACAAACAGGCGTTGGGTTGGCAGAAAAAGTCTTTTCAAGGGTGTTTATCAACACCTCAATGGTGTCGGTATCGGTGCATCCTCCTTCACTTTCAATACTGATAATCGTTTTGTATATCCCATCACTTGCATATAAATGAGAAACGTTTAGAACCGAGGTATCTTTTCCTGAGGTGCTTGTCGTGTTTCCATCTCCAAAATCCCATGACCTAGAAGTGATGTCTAGATTTGAACTAGAATAATCAATAAATTTAACTACCTGTCCTGCTTTGCAATAAGGTTTATTACCTATCGATGCATCAATTGCTTTAAGGATATTTACACTCTCTACCGAATCACATCCAAACATGTCGGTCACTTTTACGGAATAATTTCCTCCTCCATTCACATGAATTTGTAAAGAGTCTGTTTTGTATAATTCTCGCCCTTCCCATGATAATTTCAGCGGTTCCCAAATTGTTTTATTGCTAGGCAGTTTTGACTTTACGGTCATGGTATCTAGCACATGTAAAATGGTATCGGGTCTATTGCACCTAAAAGCAAAATCTTTTTCTTTTAAGGAAAC
>JBEAZU010000352.1:0-15889 GCA_041169945.1 Bacteroidota bacterium | reverse complement strand
CCAAAAACTTCACCGATTGCTTGTTGTCCTAAACAAACTCCCAAGATACTTTTGGTTGGGGCATAGGTACGAATCAAATCCAACAAAATCCCCGCTTCAGAAGGAATGCCAGGACCTGGAGAAAGCAATATTTTATCATACTGTTCAATAGCCGCCAAGGCAATTTTGTCATTTCTGATGACATCAATATTGGTATACCCTAACTCTTTCACTTGATGAACCAAGTTGTAAGTAAAGGAATCATAATTATCGAAAATTAAGATTTTAGGCTGATCCATATCTTGAAATTTATTGTGTCTGAATAATTTGTTTAGGAGTTTTGTTTACATAAAATTCACAAATCGTCCTCAAAGTATCTAAGGTATTAGTATAATTGTTCTTTATATAAAATTGTACAATCTTGCGAACATGTACTAAAATTACTTTTTATGTCTTTGATATCACTCATTAAACGTCTATTATAAGAATTTATAATTGGTAAAGATTTTTTCAACAATGGATCGGCAGCATCTTTTTTCGTATACAGAGTTCTATTTTGAATAAATAAATATCCAATTGTTGATATTAGAACTGTATATAATATTATATGCTTCACATTCTTCTGTCTTAGCATTCGCCCCTAATTACACTTTGTTTTAATCTTATTAAACCTTATCAAGAATCTCTTGTACTTCTTTTTGCAATTTGGGAAGCTCTCTACTAATAATCGTCCAAATCACCTCATCAGAAATATTATCGTAGCTATGTATAATTCTATTACGTGTCCCTATAATATTTTTAGCGTCTTTGAGTTCAAAATTGGAATCTACTTTTATTATCCTGCTTGTTGCCTCTCCTATTATTTCCAAATTTCGTTCTATGGCCTTTTTGGTTTTTAAATCGTCCTTATAAGTAATAAAATCCCTCCGTTCTCCAAGAAATAGAAAAATCTCATCAATGCTTTGTATGATATCAAGCAAGTAACTTTTGATTTTAATATCCATATATTTTCACTTTTGTTTTCTCTAATTCTTCTCTAAAAAAACGATTTTTAATAGCCCTATCTTCCAGTAAATCAATCGGTCTTTTAAGAATATTTTCTAAATTTAGTTTTAAGTTAAAATACAAATCTGTATAACGATATGGGTCTGTTTCATTAAAATCAACCACCAAATCAATGTCTGACAAATCATTAAAATCTTCTCTAACTACTGAACCAAAAGCATACAATGATTTTACATTGTTGATTTTACATTGTTCGTTAATTAAAGCTAATTGAGGTGTTTCAATTTTCATTTGAACCTAAATTTAAAATCATTTACCGAATGCTATTGTTCTACATCTTTTATTTCCTAATGAAGACAAGCTAATATACTCTTCACCCTACACCTCCACCGCCTGCACAATGGCTTTTTTCAGCGCGGCCAATTTATTGTGAACTTCCTGGGCTTCGTTTTCAATGACAGATAAATCTACCACCCCGGCTCCTGCTTGGTAATACAAGACATTGTCTTTGCTCATAATAGAACGGATCATAATGGCATGGTTAAAGACACCATCAAATCCAATATACCCAATACAGCCCCCATAAAAACCGCGGTTGCCATGTTCATAACCATTAATGAGTTTCATGGCATTGTGTTTAGGGGCACCAGATAAGGTTCCTGCAGGAAAGGTGTCGGCCACTAAATTCATAAATGCGTGATCATTGGGCAATTGAGCTACTACTTTAGACACCAAATGGATGACGTGGCTATAATATTGTACCTCTTTCAAAGTTTCTACTTGTACATGATCGCCATGGCGACTCAAATCATTCCTGGCCAAATCGACCAGCATGATGTGTTCGGCGTTTTCTTTGGGATCGTTCAATAAGGTTTCCGCCAAAACGGCATCTTGTGTATCGTTGCCGGTTCTTCTAAACGTACCTGCAATAGGAAATATGGCCGCTTGTTTGTTTTTGACTACAATTTGTGCTTCAGGCGAAGATCCAAAAATCCTGAAACTACCAAAATCAAAATAAAACAAATACGGTGATGGATTGATAGACCTTAAACTACGGTACACATTGAAGTCATCTCCTTTGTACTGTTGTGAAAATCTTCTTGAAAGTACAATTTGGAAAACATCCCCGCGTCTGCAATGCTCTTTCCCTTTTACGATGATTTTCTTAAATTCTTCATCTGTAAAATTAGATTCTTCCCTGGCCACCAATTCAAATTTGAAAGTGGAGAATTCTTTGGTCTGGATAAAATTATCAACCTGATCTAATTCAGAAACCGTATTTTGAGGTCTGTTTTCAATCAAATAAACTTCATTGTTGAAATGGTTGAAAGCAATCACAAATTGGTATACATGGTATTGTACATCAGGAATTTTGCGAAATTCAGTTTCATACGTTTTGATGTCTATATCCTCAAAATACCTCACGGCATCGTAACAGGTATAGCCAAAGATGCCCCCATGTAAAAAAGGAAAATCTTGTTGATCGACTTCAAATGATTGGGAAAATTGAGTGATTTCATCCGCCAAGGACACTTTTGATTTGTCGGTCAATGATTTGTGCTCCGTAGAGCCATCAGGAAAATACGTGCTTAAAGTATCATCAATCACTTTTAACCCTGCAATTGGTTTACAGCAGATGTAGGAATAAATATCTTGATTGCCATGGTAATCAGAACTTTCGAGCAATATGCTTTTGGGAAATTTGTCTCTCAGTTTCAGGTAAATACTGACAGGCGTAATGGTGTCGGCAAGTATTTTTTTATACGTAGTGAATAAGGAATGCTTCATGTAATTATTTTTTTGAATTTTGACGTTTCAATGTTGTATTGAGGCTTCAAAATCAGGTAAGCTATTTTTTAAACAAAAGAGGCTTACCGTGTCCGGTAAGCCTCTGTATATCTTTATCAATGAAGATTATACCCAGCCGAACACTTGCTCGTTAGTACATCTCCACCATCCTATTTTTGCTGTAAATTTCATGCGTATTAATTTTTACAAAAGTTTATAAAAAATGTTGCTTTTCCAAGCCAATGGCAATAAATATTTGCAATTCATAAAACAAAGAAAACTCCCTTTTGTTATTGACGAAAAGGGTAAGCATATCATTTCATCAAAACAATTCAATAGGCGTTGCGGTACATTCACCTATTGGGGTTTAAAAAATTAAACGGTATCCACCAATTACCATTGGTTTTTAATAAGACTGTTGTTGAAATATTGTTGGTAGGCTTTGGCTTTTAGCACCAAAGGTTTGGCTAAAGCAGGATTGTCAATGACATTTTCATTGTTAAATTGATGCAACAACATGCTTTCATCAACCGCATTGAATTCAATAAATTCGTTTTTATGGAAAACACGGGTAACGCCGTTGGCATAATTTACCGCTTCTGAAATAGGATGCGGATCAAACACTGACTTTCCGAAAAGCAATTGCTGAGGATTGGCAATGCCAAGCAAAGCTAAAACAGAGGGCATAATGTCGGTTTGTTGGGTAATAATGGAGGTGTCTGCTTGTAGCTTTTTTTGAGGATGGTAAAAAAGCAGCGGCACCGAAAATTCGCCTTTGATGTTTTGATAGGCAGGTTTTGAAGTTTGCTGGGTATGGTCGGCCGTAATCACAAATAAGGTGTTTTTAAACCAAGCCGTTTTGCTCGCCGCCTCAAAGAATTTTTTCAAGGCATAATCGCTATAAGCAATGCATTCATGAATTTCTAAATCACCTTTTGGGAACTTCCCTAGGTGTTGTTTGGGTATCGTATAGGGCTGATGGGCACTCAAAGTGAACAAAGCCGAAGCAAAAGGCTGTTTCATTTCAGAAAATTTTGTGACGGCGTATTGTAAATAAGGCTCATCAAAAATCCCCCAATTGCCATCATAATCACTTTGATTGGGGTATTCATTTAAGCCATAATATTGGTCAAAACCCGCAATGCCAGCAAAGCTGTTGAAATTCATTGTGCCATTTTTGCCTCCATGGAAAAAGGAGGTTTGGTAGCCCTCTTTTTTCAATACCGTCCCTAAACCACTGACCGTATTGTCTTGGTAATAAGAGGTGATGAAAGGCTCTTGCATCATAGACGGCAATGACGCCAAAATGGAAGGAAGTGCTTCGATAGAGGTTCTGCCATTGGCAAAACAATGGCCAAAATACAAGCTCTTACGCGCCAATGAATCGAAAAATGGGGTAAAGCCAGGATAAGAATTTCCAATACCAAGGTATTCACTATCAAAACTTTCTAAAATTAATATAACCACATTGTCTTTTGTAGGCTGAGGATACATGTTTGATGCAGGTTTTAAAACCAATTGTTTGGCTTCGGCATCCGTAGCAAAATAATGCAGGACTTCTAAGCGACCTGGTGCTGCAAATGAGGCAATAAACACATACGGTGAATTCAATGAAAAATGACCCAATACATGAGGGGTAACCACAAATGCTTGGTTTGGGCTTAATGGTTTCAGTTGTATGCCACCCCTGATGCCCAGTACCAACATGGCAATGGTCAATGGCAAAATTAACCAGGCATACAAGGGTTTAATGGTGCTGTCTTGCGCTTGCGCAACACGTTGCGGATAAAATTTCCATAAAAAATACACCAGCACCAAAACAATGATTACGAAATACCAATAATAAGACAGCAATTGAAATGCTTGCGCTTTTACATCGCCTGCAATTCCTAATAGTGAAGATTGTGTTCGCTTGCCTGTAAATTTAAAGTATTCAATATCAGCAATATTTAAAATCAACATGGGGATATTGGTGATGAAAAAAAGTGCTTTCCAATATTTTGCTGTGCTTACACGATGTACCCATGCCATTGGCAATACAGACACAATTACAAATATACTATTGATGATACAAAGGGCGGCAATATCAAATCGAAAACCATGTATGAGCGCACGCCCATAGTGTGCAGCGCTCACGCCTTCAAAAAAACCATTATTGATCATTGAAAAAGCAACCCTACAAATCGTGTAGAGCACCATTAACAATCCCAAACGTTGCAATAATATTTTATAGTGATGTACATGCATGGTGTACAAAAGTAAGCATATTTTATGGAGTGTTGCATTTAATTACTTAAGTATTTCGACAAAAAAAATGACTTTGATGCCATGAAATAAAATTCGAAACATGACATTAATCATGTTTCAGACTGCGAGAACTCAGTCATTTCATTTTTGATACTTCCTACATTTGTATGGTGGAAGAATGGTGAAGTTGATTTAAGTATACTTATTAAAACAGTACAATGAAAAAAATATTGGTTCCAACAGATTTTTCAAAAGAAGCAGACAATGCTTTGGAGGTGGCCTCTTATATTGCCAAGAAAACAGGCGCAGAGATTATACTTTTTAATGTCATTGAAATGGCTTTACCCGTTGATTATTACAGTATTCCACAAGTGGATATTGCAACAATGCCTATTCAAGTTGACAAAACCAGCCAAATGAAAGCCTTAAGCGATATGAAACAAAAGCTTAAGGAAATTGAAAAAAAATTGAAAGCACAAGAAATTAAATGCAAAAGTGAAGTCGATTTAGATGTTGACAATGTATTTAAAGATATCTCTGAAGTGATTGCCAAAAGAGAGGATGTTGATTTAATTGTGATGGGTTCTAAAGGGTCATCAGGATTAAGTGAGCTCATTATTGGCTCGAACACTGAGCGCGTGGTGCGTTATGCGAAAACGCCCGTGTTGACCATTAAAACAGTGGGAGACCATTTTAAAATAAGTAAAGTGGTGTATTCAACTGATTTTGAGGAAACCAATGCCAAGGTTTTTAAAAAAGCAAAAGCTATCGCAGATATTTTCGATGCCCATATTTGTTTGCTGTATATCAATACGCCTAGTTATTTTATTAGCAATAAAGACATCAGTATTAAATTTGAAAAACTTATTGAGACCTATCAATTAACCAATTATTCTACCCATATTTACAACGATTTTGAGGCCGAAAATGGGGTCTTGACTTTCGCAAAAGAAGTAGAGGCCGACTTAATTATTGTGCCCACGAACGGAAGAACAGGGATTGCCCATTTTTTTAATGGTAGCTTTACCGAAAACTTGGTAAACCATGCGACCATCCCTGTTTTATCGATTAATATGAATAAATTAACTTAAAAATTACCGATGCGTGTTGGCATATTTAGTACCAAAAAATTTGAAATAGCGTATTTTAATCGCTTAAATATACCTCAACACGAACTGCTTTTTATTGAGCAAGCCCTAAACAAAAACAGCTATTTAAAAGCCAAAGATTGTGAGGCCATTGCCATATTTTCAAATGATGATTGTAGTGAAGAGGTTTTAACCTTACTACATGAATATACCCAAGTAAAATACATTGCTACGCGATCAGCGGGTACCGACCATATCAATTTGCCTGTTGCGGAAGCTCTTGGCTTTAGGGTTGCTTCTGTTCCCCAATATTCACCTTATGCCATTGCCGAACACGTCATTGCATTGGTATTGGCTTTGAATAGAAAACTCATTATTGCCAATGAGCAAGTGAAAAACTATAATTTTTTATTAGACAACTTAATCGGGTTTGACCTCCATGGCAAAACGGTAGGCATAATCGGATTGGGACGTATTGGGGGAATTGTGGCCAAAATCATGCACGGATTTGGTTGTAAGCTTATTGGATTTGACATTTTGGTCAATGAAACGCTACAACAAAACTATGACATCCACTACGCCACTTTAGCACAATTGTATGCCGAATCCGATATTATTTGTATTCAAACGCCACTCAATGCGCACACCAAATACTTAATCAACAAAACGACCATAGCCCAAATGAAAGATGGGGTAATGCTCATCAATACCAGTAGAGGGGGTGTTTTAAACACCGAAGATGTGATTGAGGGTTTGAAATCAGGAAAAATTGGTGCCGCAGGTTTGGATGTATATGAAAAAGAAAAAGGCTTGTTTTTTTTCGATCACTCCAACGAAATCCAAGAAGACCATTTGTTTGCCCAATTGCTAAGCTTTAAAAATGTACTCATCACCGGTCACCAAGCCTTTTTGACCAGCAATGCCCTCGATAATATTATTGGAGATACAATCACTCATTTTACCGATTGGGAATTGTATAAGAAAGCTTCCGACGAACTTTTTTAGCTCGATACAAAATAATATCTTTGTTTGTGCATCGTAAACCGAACCTGTATTATGCTTTCATCTGGCTATTCCTTTGTCTTTCTTTTGTAGGAAAGTCCCAGGTAGATTCAACATTTAAAACAAGCAAACCAAAGTTTGTATTTCAAATTGACATCCGAAATTCCTTTATACGCAACAATTCTGATTATCAAAAAATGATTTATGGCTGTTGGGCTGGGCTTGATTATGCCAAAAAACACATTTATTCTTTAGGCTTATACACCACCAATAACCCATTTACCCCTCTTTCTATTATTTACAAACATGCCTCTACGGGTGCTGTAATTAAGCAATATTATAATTTCGAAATGTATTTTGCCAGCTTGGGCTATCAATATGTGTTTTTTAACAAGCACAAGGTTTTGATGAGCATTCCTTTGGAGGTGGGTTTTGGATTAGGGCGAGCCTATGTGGAAAGGCATTGGTTTGACAATAGCGTAGAAAATAGTTACGCCATTGCCTTGTATTCAAAATTTATTCCTGTTCAATTAGGCTATACCCTTGAATGGAAAGCAACCCCTTGGTTTGGTGTCAATGCTCAAATTGGATACCGAAAATCTTTGTTTACCGATTTGTTAAACGACAATAAAAATATCAATTACGATGGTATTTATTATACTTATGGTATCAGACTTTATTTTGGAAGGATATATACCGATTCCAAAAAAGCATACCATAGCATTAGATAAAGACATATTTAATACATGACCTCCTTCGCAAGCATTGGATTTTTAATGAGGTCAAGCCCTATCAGTGTTTCCATTACGTGTTGAATAATTGTTGGATCCATCGCTTTAGCATCACTTTTCCATTGTACCGACTGTAGCCACAGTGCTACATCTGCCACGGGCAAATGATAATAGGCCGCCACCATTTCAACGGCCTCAGGATGGGCTTTAAAAGCAATGGTTTCGTCCCTAATTAAATCCAATAAGGCAAGAATTAAAGAGGCATGCGTATCCATACATTGATTGGTAACAGCTATCGCAAAGCAAGGCCAAGGGGTAGGGCAGGTGGCCACTTTTCTAAAAATCCCTTGGTCTACGTAAGGCTTGGTGGTAAATTGTTCCCAAAAAAACAACTCTGCCTCCTGTTGACTTAAGGCTTGCACGGCGCCCGCCAAATTGCCAACCACAACAAAATCACTTTCTTTTAATTGCTTACCTCTTTGTTGCGCCTCTACATAAGCCATTAAATGAGATCCTGAACCCGGACGACTGATGGCAATTTTTTTATTTTCAAAATCTTTGGAAGAATGAATATTGGAATGTGCATGTACATGTATGCCCCAAACCAAAGGAGATTCGACATACCATTGTACAAGCTTAGAAGGATTGCCCTTGCTGATGTCGGCGACAATGCCTTCTGTCAATACAATTGCCATGTCTAAGGTGTTGGTCCTTAAATCGGCACACATTGCCCCGGTGCCTCCTGCATAATCGTGCCATTGTAAAGTGATGCCTAACAGCGTTTTTGCTTTGGCGATGATGGTATGATGAAATGGGAAATTAAAATGTTCTGGTACACCTCCGATATTGATAATCATTGCTCATAGATATTTGAACAAAGATAAGAAAACATCAATAGGTTAAAAATACTTGTTCCTCTTCCAACCAAAAAAGGATTTAATAATGGTTAAAGTTAATTACGGTTGAAAACTTTCCTCCAAAAGAAATCGGGGCAATGTCCATAGCGTTGGTGTCAAACCTGTTGAAATAAGTTCTGTAATAAGGCTCAAATCCTAGGCCCAACCATTCGGTTACATTGTATTTTACCCCAATGCTATACGATGCTCCCGCCAATAAGGTGCTCACATTGTCAAGATTAGACGCTTTTTTGGTGCCGTCCACTTGAATATTTTCACCCGATTTTTCAAGCAAAACACTTGGGATAATCCCTGCAGAAACAAAGATTTGTATATGGTCTTTATGGATCAAATTCAAATTCATCATCAATGGAATATCTAAATATTTCAAATTAAACTGTTGGTTTTTTACTTGTAAAGCTGGGTTAAAGGTTGCTGGATTACTGATGTCGGTTGAGTAGTCAACCGAATAGCCTTTGGTGGTATACAAAAATGCAGCCCTCAAGGTAATGATTTTTACGGGATGGTAAATAATGGTGCCCCCTAATGAATAATTAAAAAGTGTGTTATAAGTAGGGACAGCGAAACCTTTGGTTTTAAAATTAAACAAATAAATGTCTGGTGAGGCCATTACCCCAATAGAAAGTTTGTTTTTATGGCTATGTTTCTTTTTGTCATCTTGTGCAAAAAGTTGAGTAAACACCATCAAAAGCAATAGTGTAAAAATAAATGTTGGTTTGAATTTCATAGTATCAAATTTATAGATTTAAAATTTTACGCAACGACACGGGACTTGGTTGTGCAAGTATGTAAAAATGAACTGTAATTTTGCAATAGAGCAGAAAAAAAATAGGCTGACAATTTTAAAATTATTCAAACAAAAATAATGCTCAATATGAATTAACTAATTTTTTTAACTTACAGGGCGTTTCAATAAAAAGCTGTCAAAAACATTTTTTATGGTCATTAAAAACAAAAAACCGCTTCAATCTCACGATTAAAGCGGTTTTTTAGTGGTGGTCTCGACGAGAATCGAACTCATATCTAATGTTTAGGAAACATATTTTACATATTAACAATCAGACAGATAACACTATTTGGCTGACAATTAGGATGATAAATATATTTTAAACTATTTTCAGATTTCTTTAATTCGCTTTCAAGAAGAGCAAAAATAAATGATATATCTCAGTTTAACTAATTTCAAAGGTATCATAATCTTTATTATGACTTATTAGCTTCAGTAAACGGCAATATTTTGTATCTTATTTTTCTTTACATTTGCCCACACTTTCATTTGAATGTCAAACAACACCTTAACTATTTATGCGTATTTGGTTTTCTGTTTTTTAATTTCTTTTCTTCCTCTTGCCATTGTTTCCAGCTGAGGTACATTCTGAAAAGATATATCCCCAATATAATGGTATATACGAGATAGTTTTTCTTAGTCGAGATAGTTGTCTGCATTTAGAAAGGCGTGTTTATTTTGAGCAGTATCAATTAATATATCGTAAAGGTCTTCAATGGATTCAATGAATTTGTATTTCATATTTCCTTTCATGCCGTAATACTTAATCAACCTCCCATTGTCTTCTTCAAGCCATGATAACATGACTGGATTTTCATATATGGCAACTTTTCTTTTTAACTCTTCCATTTCTTCGGCTTCAATCATAGTTCTGTTTTCTGCATTACTTTGCTGGCCATGATTGCAAATAATACTTTCCACATATTCACTCAAAGTAAGATTGAGGTTTTGAGCTTCGAGTGCCAATTTTAATTTAAGCTTGGCATGACATTTAAAACCTAATGTTACCTTACTTTCTTTGGTGGAAAGGCCTTCGATGTTCAAGGCTTTGGGATTAACTTTTTCCATAGATTTGTTTTTAGAATTAATAAAGATTTACAACAATTGACCGTTGTGTTTTTACAATACAAATATCTGAAGGATAGGTTAATCTTGGTTAATTTGTTACCGTTAACGATGGTTTATTTTAATTAATTGAGGTTTATGGTGGTTAACCTACAATTAATTGTAGGTTCTATACTAAAAAACTGACAAAATAATGATTTATAGTGGAGACTATACATACAACTTTCTCATACTTACTTTTCACTATACTTTTTAAAATTCTCAGCTTGCTCAAATATCTCTTTGTAGATTTCATCTCTATCAACTGGAGGATAATCATTTTCAGCTAAAAGGATAATTAGGTCAACTTTTAACTCAGCTTTGATGTCGTCACGTTTACTCCAATCTGTATATTTGGCTTTGTCATCTACTGCCGACTTTACTTGTTGGGCTAATGATATCAACTTGTTTTCAGGATAGACAAAATCATATTTAATAGCTAATGCTTTCAAAATATCATAAAATGCTTTTTCTTCAAAATCTATTCCTAAACCAACGAATGATTCTTTTTCTTTCTTTAAGGCATAATACAAATCAATGATTTCATCCGTAAACTCCTCCAAAACTTCACTTCTCAATACATCTGCTTCTTTGCGCTCATTGTATTTCTCAACCAAAGTTTGCATACGTTTTGAAAAATCAATACCCATCATTTTATTGACTTTTTTAATATCATCAATGGCTTTTGCTAATAGCTTTTGTAATAACTTAATTTTGGTATTGGGTAGTTTAATTTTATCAATTTTAGCCAAATAATCTTCGTCAAAAATATCTACTTGGGTTTGATTGTCGTCACCAAGTTTGAAAATCTCTTCAACACCTTCACTTTCTATGGCATCTTTTATTAACTCTCGCACTTTGTTGTTCATTTGTGCTGTATCTGGAGCTGTGCCTTTTGTAAGTTTGAACACAATGGAACGAACAGCTAAATAAAAGTGAATCAAATCTTTTTCGGTTTCTGAAAATGATTCACTGCCTGCACAAATATCATAAGCTGTTTTTAAACGTTTTACTAAATACATAAAACGCTTTTCCAGCTCCAATGTAATTTGTACAAACTCGGCAGCCATATTTAAGGTATAAAGCTGTTCTAAGGCTTTGCCATTGAAATATTTACTCGAATCAAACTTGTGAAATATTTTGTTTAACAAATCAAGCTGGTCTTTTACTACAATACTTGACTGTTCAATGTCTTCAAAGTTTTGGCTATCCGCTTTATTGTATAAAGCCAATGCCATATTCATTTGTTTTTTGATACCGATATAGTCAACTACTAAACCTTTGTCTTTACCCTCAAACTTTCTGTTTACACGAGAAATAGTTTGAATTAAATTGTGCTTTTGAATTGGCTTATCAATATACATGGTATCTAAAAATGGTACGTCAAAACCTGTAAGCCACATGTCAACTACGATGGCTATTTTAAAATTTGATTTAGGATTTTTAAACTGTCTGTCGAGTTCTTTTCTGTATTCTTTTGTACCTAGTAAATCGTACAATACTTTATCATCATTTTTATCACGAGTCATTATCATTTTAACTCGTTCCATGGGCTTGATTTCTTTTTGCTCTTTCTCCGACAATTCAACTCCTTCATCACATACTTTTATTTCTCCCCAAGTTGGACGTAAGGCAAGTATATTTTTATATAATTCAAAAGCTATTTCTCGGCTACTTGCCACCAACATGGCTTTACCCATAATGGTTGCACCTTCATTTATTCTGCTTTCGTAGTGATTTACAAAATCTTGTGCCAAATCTTTTAAGCGTGAAGGGTCACCAATAATGGCATTCATTTGAGCCATTACTCGTTTACTTTCTTCTATTTGATGTTCATTACTTCCTTCTTCAGCACATTGGTTGTAATATTTTTCAATTTCTTGTAATTTCTGATTATTGAGCAATACTTTGGCAGCTCTGCCTTCATATACAATACGAACTGTAATTTCGTCTTGTACTGATTCTGTCATGGTGTAAGTGTCAATAATATCACCAAATACATCTAATGTTGCATCAATGGGTGTACCTGTAAACCCTACAAAAGTGGCATTGGGTAATGAGTTGTGAAGATATTTGGCAAAACCATACGTCTTTTTTACCCCTTTTTCAGTAACCTTTACTTTTTGTTCTAAATTGGTTTGACTTCTATGGGCTTCGTCTGAAATACAGATTACATTGGTTCTGTCTGTTAATAGCTTAGTGTCTTCTGTAAATTTATGGATAGTGGTTAAAAATACACCTCCACTATTCCTTGCCTGTAAATGTGTTCTCAAATCGGCACGACTTTCAACACTAAGCACAATATCGTCGCCAATAAATCCTTTCGCATTGGTAAATTGTCCCGAAAGTTGGTCGTCCAAATCTGTTCTGTCTGTAATCAGTACTATGGTAGGACTTGAAAAATACTTACTTTTCATTAACAACCTTGTTAAATAAAGCATAGTAAAACTTTTGCCACATCCTGTTGCACCAAAGTATGTTCCGCCTTTTCCATCACCATTGGGACGTTGATGTAATTGTATATTGGCAAATAATTTTGTAGCTGCATAATATTGTGGATAGCGACAAACTATTTTCTCATTTTTCTTAGAACTATCAGGTAAGTAAATAAAATTGTGAATTATATCCCTTAATCGTTTACGATTAAACATTCCCTGAATTAAACTGTACATGGAACTGATACCATCTACTTCATTGGCTAAACCTTCTGTTTTTCTCCAAGCATAATAAAACTCATAGGGTGCAAAATAGGAGCCTGCTTTATTATTTACGCCATCACTAATCACACAAAATGCATTGTATTTGAAAAGTTCTGGTATATCTCTTTTGTATCTTGTGGTAAGTTGAATATAAGCTTCGTGAATAGTTGCTTCTTCTCTGATAGCACTTTTGAATTCAAACACTACCAAAGGCAAACCATTGATATACAATATGCCATCAGGAATACGCTTTTCATAACCAATAATTTCAAGTTGGTTTACAAATTTGTAAATATTCTTGTCTTTTCGATATTCTGGCGAAGGTTCTGCAACTATGATATTTAAAAAGTTAGCATTAGGCTGTTGGTATTCACCTATATCAGTGTAATCAATCAGTTGAATGTATAAATCTTTTTTGCTTCTATCTTCTCGTTTGAGTAAAAAACCATCACAAACAAGCTTCATGATTGCTTTATTGCTATCATAAAGGTCAGAGGCAGGATATTTCTCTAAATCACGGATAATGCTTTCTACTTCCGAAACAGTAATTTCCTCATTTTGATATTGTTGAAGCAAAAATTCTTTTAAATCTGCTTTAATCAATACTTCTTCTGGAGTACGTACTATCGTTTGTCCAAATTGATGTGGAATTCCCTCAATTTCTAATAGTTCTATAAAAACTTGTTCGAGTTGCGATTCTGTAAATTTCATAAGCTATTGACCCTTTATTTTAATTTGCCAGAAGCCTCTTGTTCCTCCAACTCTTTCAATAATACCTTTTTCCTTAAGTATATCAAGATGCTCCTGCGCAGCTGAAACATTTATACCCAACACTTCAGCTAATCTCCTCTTACTTAAAGTATTGTCTGCATATATTAATTTAAAAACTTCTCTCTGTCTTTCTGTTAAGTCTTCTATTGGACCACCTATTGGACCACCTATTGGACCACCTACTTGACCACCTGTCTGACCACCTGTCTGACCACCTCTAAAAATAGTTACCTCAATTCCACCATCATTTTCAATTATTTGTGGTTCAGGAAGTTCGGCTTCTTTACAAGCATTTATAATTTTTAAAGTACCTCTTCCCCAAGTATCTTTATAATCTGCACGCTGAAATAACCCACCAAAGGTAAGTATACTTAGTTCGGAGTGAATAATGTTTTTTTGCATTGATGTTATTGATTTTAATATCATTTCCGAATCCAAGTTAAATAGAAACATGTTGATTTTTAGCATATTATGTTCATATGTGTTTTTACAAACAAATAAGCAATAATTAATTCCGAATTCGAGTTAAATAACAACTGATTGATTTTTAGCACATTACAACAACTACTTATTTGTGAGTTAAATAAGCATTATGCCCAATAAGGAACATATAAACTGAATTTTTTGGATTCACTTATAATTCCATTCCTGAATTTTCTTCTGATTTTTTTATCTCATCTATAAGCAGGTTTTGCAATTTGTCTTTAGGAAGTAAAAGCTGATAATCTGCTACACCAATCGGTTTATTGATATCTTGCAAGGCAATTTCTACATCTAAATGATCTTTGTCGGCACAGAGAATAATGCCGATGGATTGGTTTTCGTTTTCGCCCTTTTCCAATTTATCTAGTAAGCTCAAATACAAATTCATTTTGCCTACATATTCTGCTTTAAAACTTCCTATTTTTAATTCAATGGCTACCAACGAGCGTAAACCTCTATGAAAGAACAGCATATCTACAAAATACTCTTTGTTATTATATTCTAATCTATACTGATTGCCAATAAAACTAAACCCTTTGCCAAGTTCCAATACAAACGCTTTAATTTTTTCTACCAATCGATTCTCTAATTCTATCTCTTTGGTTTTTTCGGTAATTCCTAAAAAGCCAAGATTATACGTATCTTTAAATACTTCATTGGCATAATCAGCATCAACCTCTGTAAGAGTATTGCTAAAATTATGCGATTTAATTTGTTTTTGGGCATGGGCATAACTGTCCATTTTTATGGCATTGAGTAACCAATCCCTACTCCATCCTTTGCTTACCGCTTCATTAGCATAAAATTCAACCGCATCAAGTGATTCTACTTTGTTGATTAAAAGCAAATTATGCCCCCATGGCAAAACTGCGACAGCCTGTCGCAGTTTTGGGTCGGCTAGGTGGTATCGTTCATAAAAACGTTTCATATCCCACAAATTACGAGGCGATAAACCCATATCGGGAAACTCTTTTTTTAGGTCGATAGAAAGTTGATTAACCACGCCACTTCCGTAACCCTCTTCTAAGTGTTTATCAAAAAGTAATTTGCCCAAGTTCCAGTAAGTAGATTGAGTACTACTATTTACAAGCTTGGCAATTTTATTGCGAGTAGTACGAATTTCAAGTACAGCCTGCTGTAAAATATGGGTGTATTCTGAGGGATTTATGTCTTTACTCATTTCTTAAGGTAATATTTTTCTACTGATTACGGAAATCAGTTCTTTCATTTTCAGTAACAGTATTCTCTTTATTATACACCCCAGCACGCTGAAATGCACCACCAAAGG
>JBEAZU010000351.1:0-9258 GCA_041169945.1 Bacteroidota bacterium | reverse complement strand
AAAATCATATCAATAAATTTTTTAGGCTATGGAGTATCAACCAGTGGAAGAGAGAACGTACAGCCCCTTCTTTCTTATTAGATGATTTTAATGTTGATCCGAGAAGTTGGTGTAGGTTTCCTATCTTGAATGGTGGTTTTCATACCGTTAAGTAATAGGTATTGTCTTTGAAATAGCCATTACTTAACGGTACTTTACCTAAATTCCAACATATTCATCCACTGCAATTGCAGGCGTTTCCTCTTTCTTTTCTTTCAGATAAAATGGAAAAATTTCCATAATAGGGGTATAGGCCAATTCGACAATTTCATGGTCATCTGAGCTCGCCCCAAATAAATCGTTTACCGAATCATAAGCTTCGCGAAGATTGTCGGCAGAGGTTAAGATGATTTGGTTGGATTTCATTTCTTTGCCAGATTTTTCGTCTAGCGTGGTGAGATTCACCTTTGCTTTATACCATTTGTAGGCTTCTTCATTGTGTATCAATTCTGTCACCCTGGCCTTTTTAACCGAGTCTAGGTTGAAATCTCCAATCAGTTCAGCCATTTCTTTGTATATTCTTGTTTCTGCTTCCGTAAAGCTTACGGCATCCACTAAATATACCTCGTTTACTTTAGTGGTTTTACCATTTTCTAAAGTTTTAACATACGAAACTTTACATTCATACCATGCTGCCATATCTGTATTTTTTTTAAATTGAATGATGTTAATTTGTGATGGCACAAAGATAAATACTAAAAAAATATCCTGCAATCTTTATGTAAAGATATTTGTCATGTATTGTAAATATATTTTACAATACATATTGTTGGGGTTGTTTCTTTATTTGTTTGTAGTTTTTTTTTTGATGTAGCCTTGTGTAGGGCACTTTTCAGTATAAGTGTATGGTAGTTTTTATTAAAGATAAATATCAGCACCCTTTAATCTAGAAATAAATTAAAGGGTACTGATGTCAGGGCAACCGCATTAAAATAATTGAATAAATTGAAAACATAGCGTTATATATCCGTGAAAATTCGCCAAATCCGTATCATCTGCGTGCCATTAATTTATTCTTTTAGAGCATAAATAAAAATTGAACACATATTGAGCAGATTATGCGGATAAACGCTGATTATGCCTCTTTGTACCTGCTATTAATGCAAATAAAACCACCATTTAAATGCGTTTTCCCTGTACTGACGGTTTAGTATTCGTTTGTAAATAAGGTTTTTAAGGTGCCTTTTAATATTTTTTTATCGCCACTGCTATTGTATACATAACATTGAAACTGATAGGTAACTTGTAATTGACTGGCACCAAAGGATGAACCAAAGGATATGTAATCTTGTACATTTATAATGGATATGGTACTTTTAGATTGGTCGGCATCTTTGGTATAACTATACCACGATTCCCCAAATAAATCGTCATAACAGCTGATTTCGATGCCATCTTGTTGGCTGGTTTTGAATTTGTAGGCTCCTATGGCGAAATGATTTTTATAGTCAGTTACATTGGGCATTGAAGAGTATTTGTTATAGGGATTTTTACCCGTTCTCAGCGTAATGATAGGCGATGAGACGAATATGCTTGTAATGGATGAAATATATGTGATGGTGTCAATATCGCTAATGTTCATATAATCGCTTCTTATATTGGTATAGGGGGTAACTAGGAAGTTGCTAAAGAGTGCATTCGGTACAATGTACGAAAATGGTAAATAATTTAAATTGCCAACAAATTCTGCTTTTGAGTCATTTTTTGATGGCGCAGGATCGCTTTTTTTGCTACAAGCCGTGAATAAGGTAAGGACTAAGAGGGGGGATAAAAAAGATTTTAATGTAAATGATTTCATGTTTTTTTGTTTAGTGATAATCGTAATATGGAATTATTTCTTTGTAAATCAAAATACCAAACTTGAAATGGCTATGATACAAAGGCGACTTAACCCATAGGGGGAACTTTCGTGGCGATTTAGCACCTTGTGTTATTGTCTATTAACCTGATTGTTAATGTTTATGATGTGTTATGATGGTAAAGACAATACTGATGCTTTTAAAATTTGATGGCTAAGGTTTGATTGTCTTCTTTTAGTAGTCTAAAACTAAGGCGGTGAATTGGCGTGATGCCATGCTGCAAAATACCTGCTCGATGTGCTTTGGTTGGATAGGCGGCATTTTTATCCCAACCATAATAGGGATATTGTTGGTGGTATTGACACATTAAGTCGTCACGATAGGTTTTAGCGATAATGGAGGCAGCAGCGATGGCATAAAATTTGCCATCTCCTTTGACAATGCATTCATGTGGAATTTCCTTGTATTTTTTAAACCTATTGCCATCTATCAATAATAATTCAGGCTTGATGGGTAGTTGGTCTAGTGCCTGATGCATGGCTAAAAAGGAGGCATTTAAAATATTGATTTCATCAATTACCGTAGGCGATACTTCAGAAATTTTCCAAGCAATGGCTTCTTTTTCAATTACTCCTCTAAGGGTATCACGTTGTTTTTGGCTAAGTTTTTTTGAATCATTAAGGAGTGGATGATGGAAGTCTTTCGGTAAAATAACGGCTGCTGCCACTACCGGACCGGCTAAGCAACCTCTTCCCACTTCATCTAAACCTGCTTCTATTAAATCTGCTGTAAATGAGGATTGTAAAGCCATGAGATTTTCTTGTACAAAGTGTATTGATGCTATTCAAAGTACATCTTCAATTATATACTTTTAGCTACCATTGAAGAATTAACTTTCCCTTATAATTGAGATATTGTTGTATTTATTTTCCTTTTGCCGAAATAACCGTAAGTATGGTATGGATAAGTATCCTGACATCCATCAGTAACGACATGTTTTCTATATAAATGATGTCATATTGTAATCTTTCTATCATTTCATCGACATTTTCTGCGTAGCCATATTTCACTTGCCCAAGAGAGGTAATGCCAGGCTTCACTTTGTGTAGATGTTTGTAATGCGGTGCTATTTTTATGATTTGATCAACATAATATTGCTGTTCAGGCCTTGGACCAACCAATGACATATTGCCTATGAGCACGTTATAGAATTGCGGCATCTCATCTAGTCTTGTTTTGCGCATAAATTTACCCCATGGGGTAATTCTTGGGTCATTGTCTTTCGATAGCGTATGGCTTTGGTTTTTAACATCAGTGAACATGCTTCTGAATTTAAAAATTTGAAACGGTTTGGCATATCGACCTATGCGTATTTGTGTGTAAAATATTGGTCCTTTTGAGCTTAGTTTGGTGATGATGGCAATGATGACAAAAAAGGGAAAACCGATGAGTAATACCGCTAAAGATACAAGGATGTCAGTCATGCGTTTTACAATGTTTTGCCAAGCGGGGAGTAAAGTTTGTTTGATTTCAATCAATGGCATTCCCAGTACGTGACTGATACTTACTGACCCAATGAGCATTTGGTACATGTCAGGTATAATGCTAATTTTGACATCTATTCCTTCTAGTTTCGTGAGTATCTGTGCAATTTGTTGGTGTTCTGATGGTTCAATTGCAATCACCACTTGTTCGATTTTACATCGTCTTATGATTTTGTCAATGTTGTCAATTCCTCCTAGGTGTTTAATTTTGCCTGCTAAATAATTGGAATTCTCTTCACCTACATGTATGTAGGCCAAAAATTTTAATCCTAAATAAATATTCTTGGTTTCTAATTCATTGTAAATGGCAAGTGCCGTTTGGTTAGAGCCTATCAATAAGCTATTGTAAAAGATTGCTTTATGTCTAATTTGATATTTGGAGATTGACATCACAATCATTTTCGTAGCATTACTTATTGAGGCATGTACGCCAATATATAACAAAAGAAATGAGTATACAGAATAATGATTGTGTTGGATGCTTTGGTCTAAAAATAAAAGTAAAAATACGATTGCTCCCCCAATGACAGATAAGTATACAATCAAGAAAAATTCTTTGATACGGGATTTTTGAAGCACTTCATTGTAAAAACCTGCAAAACTATAGAGGATAATCCACAGTACACCTACTAAAAAAATAGTGTAGAAGGGTTGTGTTGGAAGATTATGATGTAATGTAACGCTACTGAAATAATGGAAACATACCCAGGCAAGCATTGCGCTACAAAAATCCCAACACAAATACTTAATGGCTTGGTATGTTTTTTTCATCATAATTTAAAAGGCATCTCCTTTAAAAGCAACCTTGATGGTGAGTAATATAATTTTAACATCAAACCATAATGTCCAGTTTTCAATGTATATCAAATCTAATCGTACTCTATTTTTCATCATTTGACTATCAGAAGTTTCTCCTCTATAACCTTTGGCTTGTGCTAAGCCTGTAATGCCTGGTTTTACAAAATGACGAACCATGTATTTGTCAATCACTTGGGAATATTGTTCTGTATGTTTTACCATATGTGGTCTTGGCCCGACTATAGACATGTCTCCCAATAATACATTGATGAATTGTGGGAATTCATCGATGCTTGTTTTTCGAATAAATGCACCTATAGGTGTAATTCTGCTATCCCCTTTTTTAGCTTGTAATTTGTCGGCATCCTGGTTAACATACATGCTTCGAAATTTAAAACACCAAAAATCAGTGTTATTAATTCCTGATCTTTTCTGTTTAAAAAACACCGGTCCTGGAGAATTTATCCTAATCAATAGGGCAATAATTGGGAATAACCAGGAAAGAATAAAGATAATCACCAACGTAGAAACCACAATATCGAAGGTTCTTTTGAGTATTCTATTGGCCCATTCATCTAAAGGCATTTTTCTAAAAGACATGACAGGCATGTTATCATAAAAATCAATATTGATTTTTCTGTACATAAACCCGCCGTAATCAGGTAAAATTTTAAGTCGTATGAAATTGTTGTCCGCAAATTCAATGATTTGTTTTACCTCTTCTTTGGTTAAGTCTTCTAATGAACAATAGATTTCATCAATATGGTTTTCAATCACATAATTGGGTAATTCGTCTATTGATCCTTTAAGTATGCCTCTGTCATGATCAGTTTCGTTATCAAAAAAACCTTCAAATTTATAGCCCCATTCAGGATGGGTATTGAAAAAATGAGAAAGCTCGAAAGAGGCATTTCCTAAACCTACAATGACCACTTTTCTGAAATTATGACCTGATTTTCGATATGATTTCAAGGCCATGTTCATGGTTAGACGCCATAAAAATAGCAATAATCCAAAGCCCGCATAAAATAAAAGAAAGTGTTCCCTTGAATAATAATGCGCTTTGCGTAAAACCACAAATGCGGTTACAAACATTAAATGTACAAATACGCCTTTGAACACAATTCTAACGATTTGATCAAAGTGCATTACCCTATTTAAATCGTAAATTCTACTCGATAAGGCAGCTATTATCCAGGCGAGGTTAAAAAATAATAGCAAAGACAAGTATTGTCCATGCATTAAAGCATAGTCAATTCCTCTGAATTTATACAAGTAAGCCCCAACAAATGAAATGTTGAGCAAAGCAATATCTCCTAGAAAATGAACTACACGAATATATTTTGAGTACTGTGGTGTCAAACGATTTGTATTTGTAAGAAAACGAAAATACGAATAAAATATTATACCATTGGCTTTTTTGTATATAAAAATGTGTTTTTTATATTGATGTCGTTTTTTGAATGATTATTCAAAGGGGGCGCATCTAGACTTTGGCTTTCATTTACTGCTGGCGCCGTTGCTTAAGTTGAGGAAATTAGGTTGTGTAATAATACTAGGCTTTTTATAATAATTCTGTTTAAATTTCTTCTTCATAATGCTTTTAATCTGACAATGTTGTTTGATGAGAACGTGGTTTTGTGCTTTTTTCAATAGGTGTAAATGGTCTTGACGTTTTGGTTTTTTATGTAGGGTATTTTATTGAATAAAATAGCTTGTGACTCATAAAAAAAGTATCAAATACTTTTCAATTACAAAAAAATAAGATACCTTTGGAATATTACAGTAATCACTATTAAAATTTATTTCAATGTACACAGGTAAAGTTAAGTTCTTCAATGAAACTAAAGGATTTGGATTCATAAGAGCTGATCAGTCTGGCCAAGAGATTTTTGTTCACGCAACAGGCTTGGTTGACAAAGTTCGCGAAAATGACCTAGTTAATTTCGACGTAACTGAAGGTAAAAAAGGTTTGAACGCAATCAATGTAAAGAAAATATAGTATCAATTATATAGATTACGTTTTGCTCTTCAAAAAAGCTATCCTTTTCGAGGGGTAGCTTTTTTTAGCTTAAAACCATTTGATTCATCAATTGTAATACCATGCAAATTCAAATCATTACTCGTTTTCTAGAAGCTATAGCCCCGCTTTCCCTGCAAGAAAGTTACGACAATGCAGGACTGTTGGTTGGAAATGCTACCGATGAAGTCAATGGCATTTTATTGACTTTAGATGTTACGGAACAAGTAATCGCAGAGGCGATACAAAAAAACTGTAATTTGATTATTGCCCATCATCCCATTATTTTTAAAGGCTTAACCAAGCTTAATGGCAATAATTATGTAGAGCGAACTGTTATTAAAGCAATTAAAAACAATATCGCCATTTATGCAGCCCATACCAATCTCGATCACATTACTGGGGGTGTTAATTTTAAAATAGCAGAGAAATTAAATTTGGAGCATGTAAAAATACTTGTCCCTAAAAAATATCAATTGTCAAAATTGATTACTTTCTCGCCTATTACCCATACTACTGCCATTTTAAAAGCATTGAATGATGCCGGTGCAGGACAAATTGGTCAATACAAAGATTGTGGTTTTTATAGCAGCGGTACTGGTACTTACCGACCTATGCTTGGGGCAAATCCTTTCGAAGGAATACCTGAGCAATTGTCTATTGTTCAGGAAGATAGGATTGAAGTGGTTTTTCCATCGCATCTTCATCGTCAATTGTTGAAAACATTGACCTCGGTACATCCCTATGAAGAGGTAGCTTATGAGGTAACTGTATTAGAGAATGAAAATTATGAAATAGGGGCAGGGGCAATTGGAACACTTGCAGAAGAAATGAATGAACTTGATTTTTTACAGCTAATTAAAAATGTTTTTAACGTGAATGGCTTGAGGTATACGCCTTTAAAAAATAAAAAAATTCGTAAAGTTGCCGTATGTGGTGGTTCAGGAAGTTTTTTATTGAAAAATGCGATTGCCGCTGAGGCGGATATTTTTATTACAGCCGACTTTAAATACCACGAGTATTTTGATGCTGATAATAAGATAGTTATCGCAGATATTGGCCATTATGAAACGGAAGAATGCACAAAAGAATTATTTTATGAATTATTAAGCAAAAAATTTAGTAATATTGCAGTCTTATTAGGAGAAACGGTAACAAAACCATACAACTATCTTTAATTTCAATGGAAGTAGCACAAAAATTAGAAGCATTATTAAAACTACAAACAATTGACAGTCAGTTAGACGAAATCAAAAAAGTTCGTGGTGACTTACCTGAAGAAGTTCGTGATTTAGAGGATGAATTAATCGGATTTGAAACACGTATATCGAAATTTGAGAAAGAACTTGCTTCTTTCGAAGAAGAGATTACCAACCGTAAAATCGCAATCAAAGATGCTGAAAAGCTGATTAAAAAATATGAAGATCAACAAACTAACGTTCGTAACAACCGTGAGTATGATGCGATCTCTAAAGAAATGGAACTTCAACAATTAGAAATTCAGATTTCTGAAAAGAAAATTAAAGAAGCGCAATTTAAAATTGAACAAAAGAAAAAAGACATCAAAGTATTGGAAGGTACTTTGGAAGAAAGAAGCAAAGATTTAGCCAACAAAAAATCAGAATTAGATATTATTATTGCCGAAAGTCAAGAAGAAGAAGCTAAATTTGACAAAGATCGTAATGCTTCTGCCAGCAAAATTGAAGAACGTTTGTTCCACTCTTACGAAAGATTAAGAAACAATGCCATCAATGGTTTAGCGGTTGTATTGGTGAAACGTGGTGCTTGTGGTGGTTGTTTCAATACTGTTCCTCCTCAACGTCAGGCTGATATCAAAGAAAAGAAAAAACTTATTGTTTGCGAACATTGCGGTAGAATTCTTGCCGGTGTTGACAACGGTGTGTTAGAAACTGCTTAGAGTACAGGGTACTGAGTACAGGGTACTGAGTATAAAGTAAAAAGTAAAAAGTCATGCCTTGGGTGTGACTTTTTTGTTTTATGGTCTTGGGTATTGCTTTTTTATTTGCCACATTTGGGTCTTGCCTTTGTCTTCTTCAGTAACAAGCAAAATAAACATGGTATGGTTTGACATTGGCACATACATGTTGTATTATTGCAACTAAGTATATTTAGTAAAAAACCTTATTCAAATCATGGCTAAAATTAAAGTAGGCATCAACGGATTCGGAAGAATTGGTAGATTAGTGTTTCGTGCAGCTATCAATAATCCAAACATTGAAATAGTAGGTATCAACGATCTTATTGAAGTTGATTACATGGCATATATGTTGAAATATGATTCAACACATGGTCAATTTAAAGGGACTATCGAAGTAAAAGATGGTCAATTAGTAGTGAACGGTAGTACTATCAGGGTTACCGCTGAAAGAGATCCTGCTAACTTGAAATGGAATGAAGTAGCAGCAGAATATGTAGTGGAATCTACAGGTTTATTCTTAACATTAGATACTGCTCAAAAACATATAGATGCAGGTGCAAAAAGAGTAATTCTTTCTGCTCCAGCAAAAGATGAAACCCCAACATTTGTGATGGGTGTAAACAATAAAACATATTCTAAAGATATGACTATTGTTTCTAATGCATCTTGTACTACAAACTGTTTAGCGCCAATTGCAAAAGTATTGAATGATAAATTCGGTGTAATTGAAGGCTTAATGACAACTGTTCATGCTGCAACTGCAACGCAAAAAACAGTTGATGGTCCTTCTGCAAAAGACTGGAGAGGTGGCCGTGGTGCTTATCAAAACATTATCCCTTCTTCTACTGGTGCTGCTAAAGCCGTTGGTTTAGTAATTCCTGAATTGAAAGGTAAGTTAACGGGTATGTCATTCCGTGTGCCTACTGCTGATGTTTCTGTAGTGGATTTAGTCGTGCGTTTAGCGAAACCAGCTTCTATGGCTGCAATCAAAGCGGCTATGAAAGAAGCTGCTGATGGTGAGTTAAAAGGAATTCTTGGTTATACGGAAGATGCGGTTGTATCTAACGATTTCTTAGGAGACGCTAGAACATCTATTTTTGATGCAGATGCTTCTATTTC
>JBEAZU010000350.1:0-3078 GCA_041169945.1 Bacteroidota bacterium | reverse complement strand
TTTTGCATTTTGGACAATGAAGCGATTCAATATTGACGTCTTCTTTAGGCGCTTTTGGTTTAACTTCTTTTTTAGGTTTTGCTGCTTTTAATGGTTCGCTCGGCTCCGTGGCAATACTAATTGTTTTATGGTAAGCATTGGTTTTGACTTCTTTGGTAATATCAATCACCATTTGAATAAGTTCCTGCTTAAAGGTCTCCATCTGATACTCTCCTTTTTCAATTAAACGCAGTTTCCGTTCCCAATTGCCAGTCAGTTCCGGACTTTTCAACAATTCATTTTGAATGGTATCAATTAAATCGACCCCAGTTTGTGTAGCGAAAATGTTTTTCTTTTTTCGTTCAATATAATTTCTTCGAAACAAGGTTTCAATGATATTGGCACGGGTTGATGGACGACCAATGCCATTGTCTTTGAGCATTTCACGCAATTCTTCATCATCCACTTGCTTGCCTGCAGTCTCCATGGCTCTTAACAAAGTGGCTTCGGTATAAGCTTTCGGTGGACTCGTTTTGCCATGATGAATACGAGGCTCATGAGGACCTGACTCTCCTTCCTCGAATAAAGGCATTAGCCGTTCTTCCTCCTCTTTGTCTTCAGACTTTTCATTGGCATATACCACCTTCCAACCAGGTTCAAGAATTTGTTTTCCCGTAGCTTTAAATTCAACTTGTCCCACCAAACCTAACACAGTGGTATTGGCCACCTTACATTCAGGATAAAAAACGGCAATAAAACGTTTGGCAATTAAGTCATACACCCTTTTTTCGTCAATACCTAAACCCGTAGGGAGTATATCGGTAGGAATAATGGCATGGTGATCGGTTACTTTTTTGTCATCGAATACTGTTTTTGATTTAGGAATTGGCTGTGCTAAAATTGGGGCAGTGAGCGCACTGTAATATTGCATGCTTTTCAATACCCCCTCCATTTTAGGGTACAAATCTTCTGACAAATAGGTCGTATCTACACGAGGATAAGTGGTAAACTTTTTTTCGTATAAATTTTGAATATGCTTAAGGGTATCTTCAGCAGAATAACCATATTTTTTATTGGCCTCTACTTGCAAGGCCGTTAAGTCAAACAACCTTGGATTACCTTCTTTACCTTCTTTTTTTTCAAAAGCGGTCACCACAAAATCATGTTGCACAAGGTAAGCCAAACCTTTTTCGGCTTTTGCTATCGTTTTAATTCTTTCGATTGTGGCTGTAAATTCGGTATCTCTATAAATGGTTTTTAATTCCCAGTATTCTTCAGAATTAAAAGCGTTGATTTCTTTTTGGCGTTGCACGATCATGGCTAAAGTTGGCGTTTGAACCCTGCCGATAGAAAGCACTACTTTTCCTTGACCATATTTTTTGGTAAATAATCGTGTCGCATTCATGCCTAAAAGCCAATCGCCAATCGCACGAGCGCTTCCAGCAGCATACAAATTATTATACTTGTCACTTTCTTTTAAATGGTTAAATCCATCCCTAATGGCTTGTTCGGTGAGTGATGAAATCCATAATCTTTTAACAGGAACGGCACATTTTGCTTTTAGCAATACCCAACGTTGTATCAACTCCCCTTCTTGGCCCGCATCCCCACAATTGATGACCTCTTTACAATGATGAACTAAAGATTCAATTATTTTAAATTGTTTTTGAACCCCACCATTATCAATTAATTTAATGCCAAAATTGGGAGGAATCATGGGCAGGTCATCAAGTCGCCACGATTTCCATTGGTCATAATAATCATGTGGTTCTTTTAGGGTACAGAAATGCCCAAATGTCCACGTTACCTGGTATCCATTGCCTTCATAGTAACCGTCTTTACGTTGTTTTGCCCCCAATACTTCTGCTATATCTTTGGCTACACTTGGTTTTTCGGCAATGCAAACTTTCATTTTTAAAATGAGTTAGGGTATTGTGATGAATAAAAACAATAAATGAATGAGTCTATCAATAATAAAAATCCTAAAATGAGTTTACGGGCATCTCGTAATCAATGTCTTGAAAGAATAATTAATGACAATTGAATGTGCGAGATTGCAAAAAAAATCCATAACAATATTGTTATGGATTTTAAGATTATAGGATTAAATGGCAATTAAAATCCCATTTTATGACCACCTTCTTTCATTAAATTAGGTTGCGCTAAAGTAGGCACCACATTCGCTTTTAATTTTATTTGGATATTTTTAGTGACAACATCATTGGTTGACACCGTTACCACATCTTCAATATCTCCCAAAGATTTAGGCGTGTAGATAAGGTCTAATACCGCAGATTCTTTAGGCTTGATGGTTTCTTTTGAAACAGCATGGCTCACACAACCACAACCCGCAAGGATGCCTGAAATTTTTAGTTCACTCATCCCTGTATTGGTTACTTTGAATTTATAACTCACCTTTTGTCCTTTCTCAAGTTTACCAAAATTATAGCTTAGTTTTTCAAAAGTAGCTTTGGGAGACGCTTTCTTTTGCGCATCAGTATATACAATGGCATTTGGGTCTTTTTTCTCTACAATTCCTTTGATATACAACACTTTGGTTGGTTCTGAAGTATTAGAGGTTACGGTAATGCTTTTATTAAAAGCACCCGGACGACCTTGGCTATTGTAAGAGGCTTTAATTTTAGCAGTGGCACCAGGCATAATTGGCTCATGAGGCCATTCAGGTGTTGTACATCCACAGGATGCTTGAACATTGGAAATAACTACCGGCTGAGAGCCTGTATTGGTTGCTTCAAAGGTATGTGCTGCTTGAACCCCTTCTTCTACTAATCCAAAATCATGGCTTTCTGACTTAAATTTTAATACACCTTGTGCAAATAAATTTACAGAGACAAGGATAAACAATGGAAACAATATTTTTTTCATGATAGAATATGAATTAATGTTTAACGAAATCAATTTCGTCACAATTTAACAAAATTATGATAAGTAAAATCATTTGTTTTAAGAATTATTATCAATAAATATTACCCTACAATTTCACAATCCAAATTCAATAAGATCAACTTAAACCATACATTTTATAAGACCCTATCTTCAAATAAATATTTAAGTATAAATACGGAAACTTTCACTCCA
>JBEAZU010000349.1:0-3697 GCA_041169945.1 Bacteroidota bacterium | reverse complement strand
TGTTTTCGTTGGTGATGATGATGTTCTTTTTCTTATTCATCTCCTCGTCGAACTCAGATTTTTGGGCAAAGAAATTTTCTTTGGCTTCCATGATCTTTGTTTTCTTCAAGTTTTCGGCTGTGATTTCAGCTTCTTTGATGATCAATTTGGCAGTTTCTTCTGCGGTTTCCACCGCTTTACTGGAGTTTTTCTGCATGAAAAACTTACTCACTCCCACGCCAGCCACAGCTGATATTAACGCGGTAATCACTATAGTAATAGGGTCCATTAATTTGAATATTTAGTGTATTACACAGCCCGTAGGCTCAATGATGCAAGCCACATTCTAACAAGAGGAAGGTGAATACTCACCAAAGACGATATGTATTGAGATAAAAAGGAGTGTTACTCTTTCAGCGCTTCTGCAATAATGGCATCTAATGATGCAACTCTTTCTGAAACTTTGTTGTCTAAACCTGTCTCTACATCTTCTGAACGCATTTGTTGAATCATACAATCAAATGAGACCATGGCAAGTAAATCTTGTTTGTCACTAATGCCAAACTGATCTTTGTAGGTTTTGAGTTTTTCGTCCACCATTTTAGCGGAGGCACGAATGACATTCTCCTCACTGGCTTCTACCCTCATAGGGTATTCGCGTTCAGCTATTTTTATTTTAATAGATACTTCTCCCATCGTTAGCATGTTGGCAATTACTCACTTAACTGAGCAATGCATTTGTCAATTTCCTTGATTACCTCATTAATTTTTAACTTCAATTCGGAAGCTCCAGGCGTATCTTCTGCTAATGAAGATACAATTGTACTCATTTTCTCTTGATTCTGAAAACTTTTTAAAGTTTCATCTTTCAAAAGTAGGGTATTTTTTAATTCAGCATTCTCTTTCACTACGCTTAAGTAGTTATCCTTAAGCACCAAATGAGCCTCCACTAATTTGCGGATCTTTATTTCTAGATAATCTAATCTATTTAAAATATTTTCTTGGCTCATTCTTATTTCCTGATTATAGCGCCTAATTCTTTTTCGAAATTAGTCATTAATTTTTGCATCGTCCCGTCAATTTGTTTGTCTGTCAATGTTTGTTCATTGTCTTGTAACAGGAATGATACGGAGTACGATTTTTTGTCTTCACCAATTTGCTCCCCTTCAAATACATCAAATACATTGATTTCTTTTAAGAGTTTACGTTCAGTGCGGTTCGCAAGTTTGCTAATTTCGTCAAAAGAAACTTTTTTATCAAGTACTAAAGCCAAATCTCTTCTTACTTCTGGGAATTTAGAAATTTCAGCAAACACTATTTTGGCATCAAAACCTTTTAAAACAGCGTCTAAGTCAATATCTGCATAAAATACGTCTTGTTTTAGACCTCCTTTTTTGAGGATATTTTTTTGTAATAATCCTGCCGAAATAATGGTTTTGTTGTTTTTGGTGTATCGTAAGCCTGCCTTGAAGATTTCGTCAGAGAATTTCTCTATGGTAACTTTAGATAAATTTAGTTTTTGAATCAACTTGGTAATGGTGGCAGCAAAATCGTGAAAGGTAGTGCTGCTGTTTTTTTCAAGCCATGATTCTTCTTTGGCATTGCCCGATTTCCATAAGGCGAGGTGGTTATTTTCTTTGTATTTGCCTTCAATTAAATGGTACGATTTCCCAAATTCGTAAACACTCAAATTGTTTTGTTTTCGGTTAATGTTATAAGCCAAGGCTTCTAATCCAGAAAACAACAAGGTGCGGCGCATAATTCCTAAATCTTCACTCAAGCGGTTTAAGATCGCTACATGTTCCGTAGCATCAAAAGCGGCCAAGCCTTCGTAATAACTTGGGCTTGTTAAAGAGTTGGATAAAATCTCATTGAATCCGCTATCAGTTAATAGATTGGCAATGCTTTTTTTGATTTTTTCGGTGTCTTTTTCAGGGAAATTGGCTAAGAAATCGCTGTTTAGATAATCGCCTACTTCAATGTTTTCAAAACCATAAATCCTGATAATCTCTTCAATCACATCCACTTCACGTTGAACATCTACTTTAAACGGTGGTACCGATAAACTTAAACCTTCTTCCGTTTCAGTTACAATGCTAATGCCCACAGCCGAAATGATTTCTTTGATTTGCGAATGGGCTATTTTCTTACCTATCAATCGGTCTATGTTGTGGTAGCTTACTTCCACGTTAAAGTTTGCGATAGCGGTAGGATAATGGTCAATCAGCTCGGCACTTATAGTACCTCCTGCAATTTCTTGGATCAATAAAGCGGCTTTTTTCAACGCATATACCGGCATATTAGGATCTGTTCCTCTCTCGAATCTAAAAGAAGCATCGGTTTTTAAACCATGTTGCATCGCTGTTTTTCGAACAAAATCAGGAGAGAAATACGCGCTTTCTAAAAAGATGGCCGTCGTTGCATCATTTACGCCCGATGCTGCGCCACCAAAAACACCCGCGATACACATCGGGGTTTCTGCATTGCAAATCATCAAATCATTGGCTTTCAATTTGCGTTCAACACCATCTAAGGTTACAAATGGGGTGCCTTCCGCTACGGTTTTTACGATAATGGTATTGCCACTTACTTTCGATAAATCAAAAGCATGCAAGGGTTGGCCCAAATCATGTAAAATGTAGTTGGTGGCATCCACAATATTGTTGATAGGGTTGATGCCTATGGCTTTTAATTTATTTTGAAGCCATGATGGTGAAGGTTTAACGGTTATGCCAGTCAAAGTGATGCCTGCATAACGTGGACATGCCTCGGTATTTTCTACCTGAACTTTGATGGTAGCATTGGTATTGTCTGTGTTGAAATTCGCTACATCTTGGGTTTGTATTGTGCGGTTTAACAAGGCTTTTAAGTCTCTGGCTACGCCTAAATGGGAGGTAGCATCGGCTCTGTTAGGTGTTAAGCCAATTTCTAATACGTAATCGGTTTCAATGTTGAAATAGGCCGCCGCGGGAGAACCATTGGCTAAATCGGTATTTAAAACCATGATGCCATCATGTGATTGTCCTAAGCCAATTTCATCTTCGGCACAAATCATTCCTTCAGAAACTTCTCCACGAATTTTGGCTTTGCTAATTTTGAATGGCTCCCCTGTAAGTGGGTATACTGTTGCACCAACGGTGGCAACCACTACTTTTTGACCTGCCGCAACATTGGGAGCTCCGCAAACGATAGGGGCAATGACGCCGTTTCCTACATCTACGGTGGTGATACTTAGTTTGTCTGCCCCAGGATGGCGTTCACAGGTGAGTACTTCGCCTATAACCAAGCCTTTTAATCCTCCAGGCAGCGTTTCAAATTCCTCTATTCCTTCTACTTCTAAGCCTGATTTGGTTAATAAAGCACCCACTTCTTCCGGAGATTCTGTGAGTTGTATGAAATTTTTAAGCCAGTTGAATGAAATTTTCATTGTTGATAATTTTACGAATACAAAACAGTTGTCTTGCAATCATTTAAACACTTGATATAACTTTATTGTAATAAGGTGGGGTAATAGAAAAATACACCGCTATTATTAATTTCAAAAATAGTGATTTTTTGGGGAAATGTAATGGAAAGAATGAATTCTTAGATATTGGTCATTATTATATTCAAAATATTAATAAATATGACATGAGTTTTTGATTACTTTATTTCAAAACTTGAAGTATTTCTTGTTTGCTCGATAGTTGTTGCGATAGAGGCTAATTCTTCTTTTAAT
>JBEAZU010000348.1:0-3493 GCA_041169945.1 Bacteroidota bacterium | reverse complement strand
TTACTATTATTATTTTGTATTGGATGGCATATTTGTTTTACATGGAATAAGTGTATTTTTGAACTGGCAATGGCGCCAACCCTAAAACAATGACTAAATACACCATTCGAAAATCGGCATTGGCCAAAAGAAGGGCTATGACACCTGAAGCAGTGGCAAAAAAAAGCGCTCAAATTTGCACACAATTCATCCGTCATTTCTCTTTAGCTGACATACAAGCAATCCACATCTTTCTTCCAATAACACATCAAAATGAAGTAAACACTTTTTTACTGATTGCAAAAATTAGGGATACGCATCCTCATATTCAAATTATTGTTCCTAAAATCATTAAAGGCACCAATGAGATGCAAGCCATTGCTATCACAAAAGACTGTGAGATTCTTATCAACGAATGGGGAATTCCAGAACCTATTCATCAACAACTTTTTAACCCTCAAAACATTGACCTCATTATTATCCCTTTATTAGCCTTTGATTTGAAAGGCCATAGAATTGGGTACGGGAGAGGGTTTTATGATAAATTTTTAGAAGCATGTCAACCAACAGTATTGAAAATAGGTTTATCCTTTGATGATCCGATTGAAGACATTTTAGCGATCGAAAGTCATGACAAACCGCTGGATTATGTCGTTTGTCCTGAACACGTATATCAACTCACTTAAAAAAAAATCCCGATTTAATGTCGGGATTTTTTTTAAATTAATAGGCTAATTCATCAGTATCAGGAGAAGTATTGTCTACTTTCTTTCTCTCTTCTTTTTTCAATTTTCCCCATTTCGAAAATTGGTCCGCGGTTAAAATTGTTTTCATTTGTTTTTTAAAGTCTGCTCTTACTATTTTTAGTTCTTTATGCAATGCGGTTGGGTCTTGAGCATGGGTCTTTTTAAAGGCATCTACTTTGGCTGCCTCCTCAACACTCAGGCTGTGCACCTTTTGTCTTTGCTCTGCACTTAAGCCTAATTGTTTGGTCAAATGATCGGCACGATGGTTGGCTCTATGGATATGATGCTTATTGCCCCCTTTAGAATTGACCGCATGGTCATGCGTTGAATGATCTTCAGTACTTTGGGCTACACTTAGGCCAAAAGACAAAGTTATAGTAGAAAGTAGTAATAGTAGCTTTTTCATATGGTTAAATCAGTTTTAATAAGTTTACGAATATAATTAAAAAAAAGTTACCCTCTATATTCAAATACAAGATTATCACAAATTGGTACAGAGATAAGAGATTTAATAAGTCGGTATAATCAAATATCAATGACTATTCAAAAAATTATTCAAAGGTATTGAATTAGCTATTTTATTTACAGAGCAATTCATCACGCAAACGATTGGCTTTGTAAATGTATTTAAGTGCCGCCAAAATACCTCCGGTATGAACAGAAACGGTACGATTGGCTTCATCAGTATATATAAATCGACCTGGTAAACTTTCAATATTGCCATCAAAAATTAACCCTACAGCTTCTTTATGTTGATTGATAATGGCTGACCCAGAATTGCCACCAATGATATCATTGGTAGAGACAAAATTGTACGGTGATTTCAAAAAATCGACTGATGGTTTTGTCCATCGTTCAGGTAAAGAAAAAGGAAATTGAGCATCAAAAGAATAATAGCGATCATACAACCCGAAAAAAGTAGTTTTATATGGCGCCGTTGTACCATTGTATTCATACCCTTTTACTACACCATCCGCAATGCGTAATGAAAACGTTGCATCGGGAGGAATGGCTTTTCCGTATGCGGCAAAAAACAATTGTGCCAATTTAGCATTCAAAATAGTTTCCTTTTTTACCAACGAATCAAAAGTAGTTTTGGCAAACAAAAACCTATCATACAATTGTTTACCAACCTTTAACAACATATCATTACTAGCGGTCAAGGTATTGCTATCCATTTTCAACAAGGTGTTTACATAATCTTTTTGAGTAAAATAAGGTGTTTGATAAAATTTATCCAAGGCAATTTCAACAGAAGAATTTCCTACAAGTGCGACCAAAGATTCATTGGATTGAGGAATATGCATCAAATCAATCCATGTATTTTTGAGCAATTCTTTTTCCAAGGTGCTTGGATTGGATGTCAATGCTAATAATTGTTTTTTAACTTTTTGTTGCTTAGTGGTATCTTTCGCTGTTGCTACATATTCTGCCATTAACCTTGCAAAAACCAAACTTTTAGCGCTTACATCGCGTGGTTGAAGCACAAAATAATCGGCAAAAACCTTCTTAATTTCTTGCCTACAACTAGCAATATCATTCCAAACAGACAGGCCATCATTAGCCTGTGGTAAAGCCAACACTTTGTTTTTAAATGCTTTTTCAAAAGCCATTTTACGGGCATAAATATGGTCATCTTGTAAACCTTTTAGCATACCACTAACCGCTTTGTGCGAATTCTCAAGACTAAAAATCAAATTTAAAATACTATCACTTTTCGCTTCTTCATTGTATTTTTTCAAAGCATTAGATCGATTTCGTAAGAATGCTAAATTCGCAGGATAACTGATGTCTCTAAAAAAATCGAGTTGTGATTGGGTACTTAAACGCTCTGTTCTTCCAGGATTGCCTACTACAAATACAGCTTCACCTTCTTTGGCTCCTTGAGGATTAAATTTGTAAAAATACTTGGTTTGCAATGGTTTTCCGGTTTCATCATACACCCTAAAAAAAGAGCAATCTAAGGCATACCTTGGATAAGTAAAATTATCAGGATCACCACCAAAAAAGCCCATTTGTAATTCGGGCATAAACACCAACCTTACATCATGATGACGCTTGTAGCCATATAACGAAAATTGAGCCCCTTTATAAAAGGTTATAATTTGCAATTCCAAGCCTTTCCATCGGGCACTGTCTTTGTATGTTTTGGTTAATAAAGTAATCATAGAGTCTTTGATACTAATTTTTTCAGCATCAGTTTTCCCTAGTTTCATCGCCTCCACAATGGGTTGACTCAACTCTTTAATCAACACCAATTGGTCTACAAATAAACCTTTAACTTTTCGTTCTTCCGACAAAGATTTAGCATAAAAACCGGTAGCATTTAGATCTTCTCCTTTTTGAGCCACTGCTGTTCCAGATTCTCTTGCACAATGGTGGTTGGTCATTACCAAACCATCGGCAGACACGAACGAAGCAGAGCAATAGGTGGCAAACCTTAAGGCAGCCATTTGCACTTCTTGTAGCCATTGGGTAGTAGGCTTAAACCCATAAGTGTTTTCAAAATATGCTAGCGGTGGATTATCAAAAGTCCACATTTTACCATTGTCAAAAGGACGCGACTGCACAGTATCTGGATTGAATTTGACTTGAGAAAAAACGGTAACACTTAAAATTAAACAACCTAAAAACACAATAGTCTTTTTCATATCATTCATTAATTGAGTACAGAGTATAGAGTATAGAGTACAGGGTAAAAAGTTGACTATTGGGCAAATTCATACTTTGTACCTAAGACCCAATACTTATTATTGGCAATATAATGT
>JBEAZU010000347.1:0-4873 GCA_041169945.1 Bacteroidota bacterium | reverse complement strand
CCTATCATGACATTCAAAAAATATATTTTCAATACAAAAAAATTGAAGACAGCAATCACCAAGATGTAGAGAGTGAAACCGTATTACAATATATACAAGCGCATTACCACAAAGCCGATTTAACCATCATAGAAATCCAACATGCCATAGGGATCCATGAAAGAAAAATTTCCCAAATTGTAAAAACAAACACCGGTTTATTATTTAAGCAATACCTCAATATCCTAAGAATAGAAGAGGCTAAAATATTGTTAAAAACAAGCACCCTTGCCATTGCAGAGATTGGCTACCAAGTGGGTTATGGCAATGTATCGCATTTCAATAGGGTGTTCAAAGAAATTGTCCATTGTTCGCCTAACGATTATAGAAAAACAAATGAAATGCCAAGCAGTCAAGCTTAATGGTTTTGGGTGGCAAAGTATGGAACATAATAACATCACCTTTATCCAACATAAACCAGCATCATCTGTCATTTCGTACCACCACTTTTGCGTTGGTGATAAATTAGATAATACCAAAAGACAATATTTGTAATCTGTAATTTTAGTACTAAATTAAACCCAAATTAAAAGCATTACAACGCAATGGTATTTCTACAAACCTTTTTAGTACTCCATACATTTTTCATACTCTTAGGAATATTGCCACAACTAAAACCCGTAGATCAAAAAGCGAGTTTATTGACTTTTAGTTTAAACATCACGGCTTATGTATTGGTATTGGTGTTATGCTATAGTATTTACCAAACCAAAGGCCATACCGTTTTCCTCACCGCCATCCCTGCATTCACCTATATGGTGTTTACACATTTCCCAACATGGACTATTCAATGGCTACCCAACAAATCAAGACTTAAATTTTTAGGCATTACCCTGTTGGTAGTCAACAGTATATTTATTGTAAAAGCCCTTACCTTGTTTCAATTGCATGGGGAATACTTAAAAATACCGCATCCAGATTATATTTTTTATGCCAAACTCAGCAGTTTTTTTCAGCAAACAGGCATAGAGAGTTATACATTTGACATGACATCAAGTCCGGCACCCTATCATTATTTTGAAATTGCACTCAATGCTTTTTTTACCACATTCGGGCTCCAAGCCTACGCCTCTTTGATGCTGCTTACCTACCCTATCCTATTGACATTATGTTTTTTATTGTCTTTATCCTTTTTCCATCCATCGAAAATACGGGCAAGAAGCCTACTCTTTGGCCTCTCCATACTGTTTATTCATCTATTGTTGATGCCTATATTAAAAGGCCATGTGCCTTTCCTCGATGTTGCCACCACTTACCTCGTATCGCCCTGGGATTACCAAAAACTTGCCGTGATTTATCTCGTGATACTCTTGGCTTTATTGGGATATAAATACGGAAAGCTAGATACGTTTTTTTGCATTGCTGCCCTATTTCCGAGCCTCTATGGCACCTTGTTTTTTGCTACAGCAGGACTAATGGTGGCTGCACTTGTGTTAAAAATTAAACTAAAAGCCCATATACATTGGGCAAGCATTGCCTGTATGGCCATCTCTTTGGTATTGTACCAATGGTTTTACCAAATCAATACCTCCAACAATGACTTGCAGCCGCTCATTAACACCACCCTATTTGGCGTGGCTATTAAAAACTTCGCCAGCACCTGCATTCGGCTTGGCGTATTTATGTTGCCCTATATGGTTTTGTTTGGAATCAACAAAAATAAGGTATGGCCATACCTACAAACGCACCAACACCTTGTAATGGCTTTTGCCCTGGCCTTGCTCGCCTCTTTTTCGGGATGGAGTTTGTTTCATTTACAAACAGACGCCTTACAACTGTTTTCCAATTTTGGTATTCCAGCGATTTGTATTGGCATTTGTTTTTTGTTACGGCAAATCTCTTGGCAAAAACAATTGGCCATCACCCTGGTTGCCATAGCCATCAATTACCATAAGTTTCTGTTACCTTCCAACTTGTCATTGCTCCAGGAAGCGCGCCCCATATTTAGCACGCGTCAACATGGTGTGTATTTCAAAAACGAACAAGACTATACCAACCCCTACAACATCAGCCCGCATTATGCGAATCCCTTAAGTTTTGTATATTTAATCAATCCTCAAGTTCGCATGACCGATCTTAGCATTGTAGAGGCCGTCTTACACACAAGCCTCAATACCCCCATCATCAATAGTACCTTAGCGAGAAATGAATATAACCATTACCTGCAAAGCCAACACGACCACGGCATTGCGGCACAAATAAACTTCATTAAAAGCCATGGCATTTCATTTTTAATATGTCCCAAAGACTACGCCTTGCCCTTGGCCTTGTCGAATTTATTTAAACACCAAACAAGTATCGATAATCAAGTAGTTTGGTATTGAAAAAGTGTTGCGTTTAGCGTTTAGTAATGCGTATAGGGTTAAAAGTAAATGGGTTTGAAATGTCTATGACCTTAAAATGCCAGAGACAGAATGATGTAATGGAATTTAAAATCACGCAAAGCCGCGTAGAAAAAAGTGATGAGTGTTGCGTTTTTAATAAACAACCCTTCTCTATTGTAATAGTTTGATATATGAATACTATTGAGTAGTATTGATAAAAAACACATTCATAAATACGCAAGGTTGTAGAAGGTTGCGTATATAGGCTTGTTAGCAAAATACTAGTAAAAAAAAGCACAATGAACTATAATTGAACCATTTATATTGTTTAACAAACATTAGTTTTTATCTTTGAACTATGGCACTACCAATTACACCAACTCCAATTATAAAAGGGGAAGACAGTCGAAGATTTAACGAAGAACTTGCTAAAAGCAAATTCAAGAAAATTTCTATAGAAGACAGAAAAAGAGGGGTTGAACTTGTAAAAACGCTTTTTAAAAACTCTAATATATAATCATTTTCATGGATTTATTAGATTTTCGTATAATGTGACTAGAACCTACAATCGACCTTTCAAACTTTGACTGTGGAGACGAGGATTTAAATGATTTTTTAATTTCAGATGCATTAAATTATCAAGCAGAACTTTTAGCTGTAACTTATCTTTTAACAGATAAAAACAACAGAACTGTGGCTTTCTTTTCTCTTTCAAATGATTCGTTAAAAGATCAAGACTTTGAAAAATGGAACAGTTTAAGTCGTAAAATTCCAAATAGAAAAAGAAGAAAAGATTATCCTGCAGTTAAAATTGTAAGGCTAGGAGTTGACAAATCTTTAAAAGGTCAAAAAATTGGAACAGAATTAGTTTTTTTTCTAAAAACTGGTTTACAACCGAAAACAAAACAGGATGTCGATTTTTACTTGTAGACGGATACAATAAACCTAACGTAATTATTTTTTATACTTCAAACGAATTTTCTCTATTAACAGAGAAAGATGAAAATAAAAAAACAAGGTTAATGTACTTTGACTTGACTAGAATGTTGGCTGAAAACTAATAATTACGTTGCATAACATTTTGCTTAAGCATTCTGCCCTTTCATCTCGGTGGACAGTTAGCCATTTTAATTTCGAAGTTTTTACTTTACATTTACTTTGGTGATGGGCAGAATGCTCAATCGCCGCAACGTTATGCGGAAGCTTAAAGACAGACCAATAAAATTATAGATGAATAACAAATTTGTAAATTATTTTACCAAAATATCGCCTCTTACAGAAGTGGAGTCAAATGCCATTGCAGATAATATGTGTATTAAAACTTTCAAGAAAGGTGATTTTTTGTTGAAAGAAGGTCAAATATCAGTTGACACTTACTTTATTTTGGAGGGCTGTGTGAGAGAATATATCTTGTTAGAAGGCGAAGAAAAAACGACCAATTTTTTTACAGAAGAACAATGGATAATTTCTCTGAATAATTTTAGTTCACAAACACCTTCAGAGATTAATTTGATTTGTGTCGAAGACACAACAATTAGCGTTGGAAATGAAGAGCATGCACAGAAAATGTTTAAAATCTTTCCGAGATTTGAAACAATAGCCAGAGCGATTGTGGAGGCTGATTTTACAGAACAAAAAAAACAATTGACTTCCTATCTTACCGACTCGCCAGAACACCGATATCTTAAACTATTAAAATTAAGACCAGGTATTTTTCAAAGAGTTCCTCAATATCAAATAGCAAGTTACATTGGTGTAAAACCTGAATCACTGAGCAGAATTAGGAAAAGGATTTCACTAACTGGTGATAGTATGTAATATGGTATGTGTATACAAACCACTTCCTGCTTTCACATAATTCAAATGAAAGCAGAAAGTAGTATTAAGTCTTACATAATTTCTTTTTGATTTGACATATCAAATCCTTTGATAATAAGCCAAAAGCTCAGGAATATTTCAAATAAACCACCAGGGATATCCAAAATAACATCAATGTTAATTCCAAAAAGTGCAAAAAAAGCTCCTGAAATAAAAATTACATACCCGATTATACCCCAAATTGATAACCAACGTGGAACTATTTTTGAAACATATAGTAAGTACGAAAATATCAGACCGCCAAGTCCCCAGATAACCATAGCAATTTGATATGAAAAGAAATTTGCTTTTTTGCAGAGAGTAAATAATAATTCTAAATTCTTAGTATCTCCAGCCCCAACATTTACAAACTCTTCACTTAATGGGATTGATAATAATAAGAAAATAGCACCAACAATTAGCAAAACAGTAGATGCTATAGCAGCACTTAAATAACCATAAGCTAAGGGTTGATTGTAGGGTTTAAATATGGGTGCCATAATTACTCCTAATACAATATTTACCGGTGCAAATACAGCCATCATAATTGCAGCTTGAAAAATTACCTGATTTTTCAAGTTAAAAATGACAGCAAGGCTGCCAGGAGAATTTATAAATGAGTTTAAAAGCCCGAACCCTAGACCGTATGAAAT
>JBEAZU010000346.1:0-3596 GCA_041169945.1 Bacteroidota bacterium | reverse complement strand
TGCTGATAATTCAACAGAAATAAATTGTTTGTACGTTTGAGATTTTTTTCGGAGATCTACTACAACATCTAAAATAGAACCACTAGGAACATAAACCAATTTCTCGTGATCACTTGGTGGTAATTGAAAATGCATCCCCCTAATCACATCTTTTTTGGATATGGAAAAATAAGATTCTCTAATCTCAAATTTCAGTTTTTCATTTTCAAAATCCTGCTTGTTAAAAGTTTTGACAAAAGTTCCTCTTTCGTCATGCGCCACAAAATTAGTAATAATGTAAACGCCTTCTAAAGCTGTTTTCTCAATATTCATAATTACTAGAAATTCAATCCAAAAAATTCTTCCATTTTTTCGACTACAAAATCCAAATGATCATTAGTCAAAGCGGGTTGCACCCCAATCCAAAAAGTATCGTTCATGGTTTTGTCTGTATGCGTCAATTCTCCAACTACCCGATAGTCAATGTCAGCAAAATAGGGTTGTTTTGTTAAATTTCCCGCAAACAACAAACGAGAGCCTATTTTGTGGTTATCCAAAAATTTTAATAAATCCACTCGGTTAGAGCCACAATTGTCTTTTAACGTAATAGGGAAACCAAACCAAGATGGGTTACTGTTTTCAGTAGCGACCGGCAAATGAATGAAATCAGTTAAGGTTTGTAATTTTTCTTTCAAATAAGCAAAATTTTCTCTACGTCTGGCAATAAAAAAATCCAATTTATCCAGCTGTGCCAAGCCGCAAGCCGCTTGCATATCGGTAATTTTCAAATTGTAACCTGAGTGCGAATATACATATTTATGGTCATAGCCATAAGGCAAATCACCGTGTTTTTGTTCAAAACGACAACCGCAAGTGTTGTCACATCCTGGTGCGCAATAACAGTCACGACCCCAATCTCTGTAAGATTCTGCAATAGATTTTAACTCAGATGAATTCATAAAAACAGCTCCACCCTCGCCCATGGTCATGTGGTGTGCCGGATAAAAACTTAGGGTTCCTATATCGCCAAAAGTGCCTACTTTTTGTCCGTTATATTCAGCACCTAAGGCATCGCAAGTGTCTTCAATAAGCCATAAATTGTATTTTTTACACAGTTCGGTTACCTTATTCAAATTGAACGGATTGCCCAAGGCATGAGCCAACATAATCGCTTTTGTTTTTGGCGTTATTGCCGCTTCAATTAAATCGGCATTAACGTTATGGGTGTGAATATCAACGTCCACAAAAACCGGAATGGCTCCAAACTGCACAATAGGATTTACTGTGGTAGGAAAACCAGCAGCTACACCAATCACCTCATCGCCTTTTTTAACCGCTCGATCTCCTAATTTAGGGGATGTTAAGGTGCTAAAGGCTACTAAATTAGCAGATGATCCTGAATTTACTGACAAACAATATTTCACGCCTAAAAAGGCGGCCAACTTTTTTTCAAATTCAGCATTAAAACGTCCGGTTGTTAGCCAAGCATCTAAAGAGGCTGCAACCATATTTTGCATTTCTTCTTCTCCCAATAACTTTCCTGAAGGAGGAACTACGGTTTCACCTGGTATAAAAGGGGTTGGCGCATAATTGATAGCGGCATATTTAGATACTAAACCAGCTATTTCATTTCGTAAATTTTCTAATTGTACTTTCTTTTCCATTATTAAGATTTTGAGTAAGATTTTATTTCTTGAAGACATTTTTGTCTCATGTCTTCTTTATTTTTCCATGATTTGTGCCAATTAACAATGGAATTGAGTGTGTATTCTAAATTCCATTTGGGCTCCCAATATAGTTTTTGCTTTGCCTTGGAGCAATCTAATTTCAAAAAACCTGCTTCGTGTGGATTATTGTTTTTATCTAATTCCCACGAAGCTCCTTCTCCCCAAGTATCCACCATTTGATCCAAAATCCAGTTTACCGGTTTGCAATCTTCATCTTTAGGACCAAAATTCCATGCTTGGGCGTATTCTTGACCATTAGTGTACAAATTTTCAGCCAACACTAAATAGCCTGACAAAGGTTCCAACACATGTTGCCATGGTCGTGTGGACAATGGATTGCGTATCACAACCGATTTTGAATTTTCAAAGGCTTTGAGAATGTCGGGTATCAATCGGTCATCCGCCCAATCGCCACCGCCTATCACGTTCCCGGCTCTGGCCGTTGCCAATGCAGCAGTGTCTTTCGTGTTAAAAAAGGAGTTTCTATATGCCGATGTAACTAGTTCGGCGCAACCTTTGCTGCTGCTGTAAGGGTCATGACCGCCCATGGGCTCATTTTCTCTATATCCCCATGCCCATTCCTTGTTTTCATAACACTTATCGGTAGTCACCGAAACAATTGCCTTTAAATTGGAACAAGACCTTGCCGCCTCCAACACATTTACGGTGCCAATTACATTGGTGGTATACGTATCTACGGGTTCTACATAAGACAGTCGCACCAAAGGCTGTGCCGCCATGTGAATTAAAATCTCGGGATTAAAGTTCAGCATGCTTTGCTTTAATTGCTCTAGGGCTCTAATATCCCCTATTTCAGATTCCATATCTTTGGCAACATCGGCTACTAAAAATAGGGAGGGATGGGTTGGTGAATCCAAAGAATAGCCTTTTACTGTAGCCCCCATAGATTGAAGCCACAACGACAACCAACTTCCTTTAAAACCCGTATGCCCGGTTAAAAACACTTTTTTATCTTTCCAAAAAGAAGCATTTACTTTTCCTTTTATTCCTTCCATAATTTCCAAGGCGCTTGATTAGTATCCCATAATTCCTCCAAATGCATCTTGTCTCTCAATGTATCCATAGGTTGCCAAAAACCTTCATGCTTGAAAGCCATTAATTGGTTGTCTGCTGCCAGGCCTTTTAAAGGGTCTTGTTCCCAAACGGTTGCGTCTCCAGTTATTCTGTTGATCACTTTAGGGGACAACACAAAAAAACCTCCGTTGATCAAGGCTCCATCACCTCTGGGCTTTTCTTGAAATTGCCGTACTTCATTATTAACGATGTCTAGAGCTCCAAATCTTCCCGGTGGATAAGTAGCCGTTAGGGTGGCGTCTTTTCCATGGGCTTTGTGAAATGCCAAAAGTGCTGTTATATCGACATCCGCTACACCATCTCCATAGGTAAAGCAGAAACTTTCCTCTTCGTTCAAATATTGAGCAACTCTTTTCAGCCTTCCACCTGTCATGGAGTCATCACCGGTATCGACTAATGTAATGGTCCAAGGTTCTGCTCTTTCTTCGTGTACCACCATCTTATTGTCTTTCATGTTAAAAGTAACATCAGATTGGTGCAAGAAATAATTGGCAAAATATTCTTTAATAACATAACCCTTATAGCCACAACATATTATAAAATCATTTATTCCATGATGGGAATAGGTTTTCATGATGTGCCATAAAATGGGTTTGCCTCCAATTTCTACCATAGGCTTTGGCTTGGATACTGTTTCTTCACTTAATCGGGTGCCTAAACCACCCGCAAGAATAACTGCTTTCATAAACTTTTATTTATTTGCTACTTATAAATGCATCAGAATAAAATGCATCTTCGGATAATCCATTTTTTATTAATAATGCTCTTGCATCTTTAATCATGTTTTCTGAGCCA
>JBEAZU010000345.1:0-4158 GCA_041169945.1 Bacteroidota bacterium | reverse complement strand
ATAAACTGTTATTAAACAGCTTGTGTAAATAGAAATTTTGCCTAAATTCGTGCCTTAAGATGAGCTTTTTATATCCTACATTTCTCTTTGCTTTATTAGCGGTCATTGTACCGATAATTATCCATTTATTTGATTTTCAAAAACCAAAAAAACTCATGTTTACCAACGTGAGGCTTCTACAACAACTACAGCAATCGACCAATAAAGGATTTAAAATCAAGCATTTATTGGTGTTGGTTGCAAGGGTATTATTTCTCTCTTTTTTGGTGCTGGCTTTTGCACAACCATTTATACCCGCCAATTCCAATGCAGCAATCAAAGGCAAACAATCGGTCAGTATTTATGTCGATAATTCCCTGAGTATGCAACAAATGAAGGCAGGGAAAAAGGCGCTTGAGGTGGCTGTTTCTGAAGCGGCAGCGATTGCGGGTATGTATCCCATTCAAACCAGCTTTCAGTACTTAGACAATAATTTTGAAGCGAAAGACCAATATTGGGTCAACAAAGAGCAGCTCAAAGATAGGCTTACCGAAACGGGTTATTCACCTATCGTGAGGGATTTACAATCGGTTTTCAATCGTCAAAAAAATGCCTTATTATCGCTCAATCAAAGCTCGAAAAACAATGTTTTTATTTTGTCTGACTTTCAAAAATCAACCATCGGTGATTTGACAAAGTTAAAAGCAGATACCAATACGACGATCAATTTGATTCCTATTCAAAATGAAAATGCCGACAATGTTTATGTTGATACTTTATGGCTTCAAAATCCATTCATTAAACCTAAAGAACTTAATCATCTTATCGTAAAAATTAAAAATACAAGTACCGTAAATGAACAAAAACTTGCCTTAAAACTAATGATAGAAGGGGTGCAAGTAAGTTCTAATAGCATTACCATTGCTCCTGTATCTTCCCAACAAGTGGATTTTTCTTTTATGATCAATGATATTGGGTTTAAAAAATGCAGCATCACTTTCGATGACAGTCCGGTAACTTTTGACAATACCTATTATTTTACTTTAGAAGCTGCTAAACCAATTAAAGTGATGACTATTGGAGACACCAAAGATAATTATTTGTCAAAAGTGTATGCAAGTGAAAGCTTTTTTTTACTTGAAAACAATGTGAATAATGGTTTAAATTACAGTGCTTTAAGTACTAGTAATTTAATTGCTTTACAAGAATTTGATTTACTAGATGCTTCTGTTTTGGCTCAAATAAAAAAACAAGTTTGGAAGGGGGCTTCTGTTGTTTTGTTTCCTTCAGCATCGATAACCGCTGAAAAAGCAAACCAATGCTTGTCGGTATTCAATGTTTCAACTACGGCAGTAACTGCAAATGAAGGGATGCTTTTATTGGCAAATCCCGAAGTTCAAAATCCTTTTTTTCAAAATGTTTTTGAACAATTTTCTGGACACGAAAATATGCCTGCTGCCAAACCTCTTTATGCCCTTTCAGCTAAAGCCTTGTTGACATTTAAGTCAGGAAAAACTTTTTTAAGTGAGTCTGCACTAGGGAAAGGCAAAGTGTATGTCTGTGCATCGAGCTTACAAGCTACGACCAGTAATTTGGCAAGCCATGCGCTATTTGTACCCCTAATGTATAAAATGGCCATTTTAAGTGCTCAATCACAGGGGACATTGTCATATACTTTTAATGATAAAAATATTGCCTTAAAAATGGAAACAGCACATCAAGAGGTGCCTGTGAAATTGATTCAAGACGATTTAGAGATTGTTCCTGCCCATCAATGGGTAGATGGAAAGCTTAATTTACAATTGCCAAAACTTGAGATGAAACCAGGGTTTTACCAATTAAAACAAGGCAATCGATTGCTGAGTGTATTGGCTTTTAATTATGGAAAACAAGAAAGCACCCTGTCGTATTACAGTGCCGAAGCACTTAAAAAATTAGTCGACAAAAAAGCCTCATTCAAAGTTTTTGACTTGCAAGAGGGTGGTGAGGCTGCTGAAGCCATTAAAATTGATACTTTAGGTTTAAACTTGTGGAAATATTGCCTAGCTTTGAGCTTGCTGTTTTTGTTGTTAGAAATTGCCTTGATTCAAGGAAAAAATATATTAAGCTTCGATAAATTATTCTTTTGGAAATAGCACTCCTGTTTGTAAAATGGGTACCTAATTCTTTGAATAAGCTATAAACTTTAAAAATATGCGTATAGTTATTAATTCTGTTGAAATTCTAGATCTTCATTCTCCTTTCCATGGCGCCATTAAAAATGTACTCATTAAAGATGGTCTAATTGACGCTATTTCAGACGAAATGTTGGACGGGGAGGAAATTATTGATGGCAAAGGAATGGTTTTGTCCGTAGGTTTTATGGACATGAGGGCCTCTTTTCGCGATCCGGGATTTGAGTTTAAGGAAGATATTGCAACAGGTTCATTAGGAGCTGCTTATGGTGGGTTTACTGAAGTGGCTTTGTTGCCTAATACACAGCCTCAGGTACAAAATAAAGATATCATCGCTTATTTGAAAATGCGTAGTGCTGAACACTTGGTTCAAATTTATCCAATGGCCAATTTAACCATCGATGCCAAAGGAGAAGAGATGACCGAAATGCTTGATTTACACCATGCCGGTGCCATTGCTTTTACAGATGGCAATAAACCAGTTTGGCATACAGGCGTAATGGTAAAGGCTTTACAATATTTGCAACCAATCAATGGCCTATTGATTAACCATGCCGAGGAACAAACCTTGACCAAATACGGTCAAATGAATGAAGGCTATATCAGTACTTATTTGGGTTTGAAAGGTATTCCTAAATTGGCTGAAGAGTTGATGATTGCACGTGACATTGAATTGTTGCGTTATGCAGGGGGAAAAATTCATTTTTCTAGGGTTTCTTCCCCAAAATCACTTGAACTCATTAAAGCCGGTCGTAAAGCAGGCTTATCCATTACTTGTGATGTTGCAGTACACCAATTGGTTTTTACAGACAAAGATTTGACAAGCTTTGATACTCATTTAAAAGTGAATCCTCCGTTAAGAAGCAAAGATACCGTAAATGTGCTTTGGAAAGCTTTGGCGGATGGTGTAATCGATACAATTGTGACAGACCATAGTCCACAAGACGAAGAAAGTAAAAAACTAGAATTTGACCAAGCTGCTTTCGGGATGTTGGGATTAGAAACCGCTTTTGCGGCATTAAATACCATTGGTAAATTGGAATTGGCAAAGTTAATAGCGAAGTTTACGACAGCACCTCGCGAAATATTACAAGTGGTACAACCTCAAATTGTATTGGGCGCGAAGGCTAATTTAACCTTATTTGACCCAAACCTGTCTTGGAAATATGAGTCAACTATGATTAAATCTAAATCTAAAAATACCCCTTTTGTAGGGCGTACTTTTAAAGGAAGAGTAAAAGCTGTGTTTAATAAAGGGAAACACCAGGTTTGTTATTGATTGGAGGAAATGAAGGTTGAATTTAAATTTTAATTTTTAATTGTCTGACAAATTTAACCGAGCACTGAAATACGTTGAACTGAATACTGAGCACTCAAAACGGAAACATGATTAAATTACTGATTAAAAAATATCCTTTTTATTCCACCGTAACTATTTTTGGTGTTCTAGGGGCGTTGAATGCGTTTTTGTTGTTCTTTTTCTTTTATGGAATGGGTATTTATCCTTTTAGTGATTACCATTTCTTTGAATTTTTATTGGTCGCTTTGTTTATTGTTTTGGGGATGATGTATTATCGTCAAATACAACCGAGCTATAATTTTCATTTTTGGCAGGGTTTATCAGCCGGTTTTATGATTAATATGATCATGAGCATTGTGTATGCGATAGTAATGTATTGCTTTCTTGCTTTTGCGCAACCGGAGTTTTTTCAAGTCCATGTTAAAACCATGTCTGACAAATGGGTAGCCGATAAAAAACAATTGTTGAGTCATCCTAACATGAGTTTGGCCGATTTTAATGCAACCTTAGCGGCTGTAAAGCGCACCACGCCTTCTGATATTGCGATTGATGAATTTATTAAGAAAGGCATGTTTGGTTCTGTTATATTTTTTGCTGCTTCTGTGTTATTGAGAAGAAAAGAGGTTTTTGAAGAAGATTTACCCCCACACGCTAAAAATAAAGTAAAATGACAGTTAAACGCGCAGGTTTGTTGTACGGCCTCAT
>JBEAZU010000344.1:0-8955 GCA_041169945.1 Bacteroidota bacterium | reverse complement strand
ATCAGAGTCAAAAAGTACTTGTTTGCCTCCTGCCTGCAAATCAAACAGGGCAGTTTCCAAGGCAAATCTTATGGCAGGAAACTGAGGAGGAATTGCTTGTTCAATGCTTAAAATCGGATTTTCAGTAAAGTGTTTACAATAAAAAATTATTTGTGCTGCAATGTCAGGCACATCATCAATACTTAAATTTGGAATAATATTCACTTCTCCCCAACCCACAACAGTTGGTTCATTACTATCATACACTTTCAATAACCAGCTCATTTTATCCTTCAACACCCCTCTAGAGGTACCTGCATCAAACTTAAACTGAAGTGGGTATTCGTAAATGTCTATTTGTAACATGGCTTTTTTATTAAAGTACTGAGTACAGGGTACAGAGTACAGGGTACAGGGTACAGAGTACTGAGTACAGGGTGGGTGTTGCGTTGTTGATGTTTAGTAAAGCCTTCAACGTTTAGTAGCGAATTTTATAAAATACAAAACCATCAACGCTAAACTTTCATCGTAATACTAACTACAAAACGCAAACGCTAAACGCTCAATACTAAACACCAAACGCTAAGCACTAAACTGAATACTCAACACTCAACATTTATCCCGAGTTTATCGGGACTCAACACTCAACACTAAGAAAGGTGGTTCCAACCTTGTGCTTTGATGGGGTATTGGTTATTTTTTTTGGAGACCATGATGACGCCTTTGGATTTGTCGGTAATGTAGCCAATCGTAGTAATGTCTTCATGGTTTTTTAGCTTTTCAAAATCTTTCATCGACACGGTAAACAGCAATTCATAATCTTCTCCACCATTCATGGCTGCCGTAGTAGGGTCTAATTTAAAATCAAAAAGGGTTTGTTCTGTATCGTGAGTAATAGGTAATTTATCTTCATATACATAAGCACCTACCCCTGAGGCATTACAAATATGTAAAATTTCAGAGGCTAATCCATCCGAAATATCTATCATAGCAGTAGGTACAATGCCTAAATCCTTCAATTCATGAACAATATCAGTTCTGCCTTCAGGTTTGAGCAAGCGTTTTATGACATAGTCTTTGCCCTCTAGTTCAGGTTGCATGTCGGGATTGGCAGTAAAAACTTCTTTCTCTCGTTCTAAAATTTGCAAACCAGCATAAGCAGCTCCTAAATCACCGGAGACACAGATGACATCATTTACTTTGGCACCACTTCTATAAGCGACTTCTGATTTTTTGGCGGTACCAATTACCGTAATAGAAATCATCAATCCCCTTTGAGAGGAAGTGGTATCGCCACCAATTAAATCTACTTTGTAGTTTTCACAAGCCATGCGAATACCCTTGTACAACTCATCTACCGCCTCCACCGAAAAACGATTACTGATGGCCAAGCTCACCGTAATTTGCTGAGGAATGCCATTCATTGCCGCTACATCCGACACATTTACCGCAACCGCTTTATACCCCAAATGTTGTAAAGGGGTATAGGCCAAATCAAAATGAATACCTTCTAACAAGATATCAGTAGAAATAAGGGTAACCTCCGTTCTGCTTTTTTCAATTACGGCACAATCATCCCCAATCCCTTTAAGGGTACTTTTTTGTTGTTTTTCGGCTTGATTAAGTTTAATTCTTTCAATTAAGCCAAATTCTCCTAGGGTACTAAGTTCTGTTCTCATCCTTTATATTATAGTACTTGCGTACAGTATTGTAAATTATAGTGGTGTTTGCACCAATTCTACCAACACCCCGGCAGTAGTGTTGGGATGTAAAAAACAAATTAATTTTTGGTCGGCCCCTATTTTAGGTACATCATTCAAGAGCTCAAATCCTTGCGCCTGCAATCTTTTCATTTCTTGGTAAATATCATCCACCTCTAAGGCAATATGATGCATGCCCTGACCTTTTTTTTGCAGAAACTTTGCAATAGTACCATTGTCATTGATACTTTCCAGTAATTCAATTTTAGTTTCACCTATTTGCAAGAAATGTGTACAAACTCCTTCTGAAGCAATCATTTCTTTTTTATAGATGGCAGTACCTAAAATGGCTTCAAATATTGGCGCAGCAACTGCTAAGTCGTTGACAGCAATAGCAATATGATCAATATTTTTTACCACAAGGAATACGTAGGATGACTATTGAGAAAGATTATACCTGTAAATATACAGCTTGCTAATTTTTTATTGTAACAATTGCAAACTTTTATCTTTTTTATGAAGTTATGACCACAAAAGTATTTAATTTTGTTTGTAAAATTGGTAAAATCATGATTTCAATTACAGAAAAAGCAAAAACACACGTACAAGCGCTTCGCGAAAAAGAAGGGTATGGTGCAGAATATAATATTAGAGTTTCGGTTAAAGGTGGTGGATGTTCGGGTTTGATGTATGATTTGGATTTCGATAACCAAACCTCTCCTGCTGACCAAATATTTGAAGACAAAGGCATTAAAATCTTTGTAGACAAAAAGAGTCTATTGTACCTCCTTGGTACAACACTTGATTTCTCCGATGGTTTAAACGGCAAAGGTTTTCAATTTGTAAACCCCAATGCCAGCCGAACCTGCGGATGTGGAGAAAGTTTCGCGGTATAATCAACAAAGGCCTTAAGTTATAAACTTAAGGCCTTTGCTTTTTATTTTCAAAGCATAATATTTGTCATTTTTTTAGCTTAAAACAATTGCTACTTTTGAACAATAGTTCAGCTAACTATAGAAGTGATTCCAAACATTTCTATTTTTAATATATTCAATAATGAAAAAAGTACTGATTGTAGAAGATGATGGTATTGTAGCCCTTATCAATAAAAGAATGGTTGAAAAAATTGGACACGAAGCTTATTGCTGTGTTTCAAATGGTAGGGAAGCCATTAAAACTTGTCAAAAATCAGAGCCTGATATCATTTTAATGGACATTCAATTAGACGGAGATATTGACGGAATTGAAGCCATCAATCAAATTAGAAAATTCTCGAATACACCGGTCATTTTTATTTCTGCCAATATCAATCAAGAAACCATAGATAAAATCAAAGCCATTCCCTATGCCGATTATTTGGCTAAGCCAGTTGAACTCATACAACTTCAAACCGCTTTGGGTAAATTGGTATAAATTATTTCAAAGCAAAATGTGTTCCGTCAACCAAGTCTTGGATAGTCGTTGCATCTAAAATTCCGGCAGAGGCATCCCTCACTTTTAGCATTACATTTCTAATTGTACAAGTTTCTTCATCAATGCATTCTTCGCATTTTTGGTAATACAATTTACTCACACAAGGAATTTGCGCCAAAGGACCGTCAATAATTCTAATAATTTGCCCCATCGTAATTTCAGATGGATCTTTAGCCAACTGGTAACCACCTTCTTTCCCTCTTCGGCTATGCAATAAAGTGTGCTTGCGCATTTCTAACAATATTTGCTCTAAAAACTTTTTAGGAATCCTCTCTTGTTCTGCTATTTCAGAAATGAGCAGCCATCCTTCATTTTTTTTCTTGGCAATATAAACAATGGCTTTAATGGCGTATTTAACTTTTTTAGAAAGCATAAAATGGGTTGATTTATTTAAGAATACTTCACATTCATTAATCGCATACTATATAGCTTCAGTTAAGATCAAACAATGATAAAAACAAAGTAATTAACTCAAAAACCCTGTTATTTATCTTCCTAAGAAAGATAAATAACAGGAATACAAAAACAATTCATCAATTAGTAAGCCCTTACCGTTTTACCTTCCATAAAATTCACAAAAGCTGCATTCACCACTTTGTTACCGCCAGGGGTAGGATAATTACCCGTAAAATACCAATCACCTGTATTGTTAGGACAAGCAATATGTAAATTAGCCACCGTTTGGTAAACGACTTGTACTTCTGCTTTTAAATCTTTGGGGGTAATAATTTGAGCAATTTTATTAGAAATTTGTTCATCCGTAAATGGGTCATACAATTCTTTCACAAAATTGGTATTGGTATTTTCTTCTGAGGCGGCATTTTTACATTTGTCGTATACCTCGTCTAATTTATGCTCTAAATTATTCTCTTTCAACAAAGCCAACATCGCCCTAAAGGCTACAAATTCCTTAATTTTAGACATATCAATGCCATAGCAATCAGGAAACCTGATTTGAGGAGCCGAAGATACGATGATGATTTTCTTTGGCTCTAGCCTATCCAATATTTTGAGAATGCTTTTTTCAAGAGTTGTCCCTCTCACAATAGAATCATCTATCACAATAAGGTTGTCTACTTGTTTTTTAATGACATCAGTAGTCGTATCATAAATACTACTCACGAGTTCATCTCTACTATCATCACTGGTAATAAAAGTACGTAATTTAGCATCTTTGATGACCAGCTTTTCTGTACGCGGATGAATTGACAATACGCGATCAAGTGCTTCAGGACTTAAATTTCCTTCTGCAATTTTTTTCTTACGGTATGACTTCAAATAGTCTTCAATACCTTCCATCATACCGATATACGCATTTTCTGCCGTATTAGGAATATAAGAGAAAACGGTATTTTCAATATCATAATCAACAGACTGTAACATTTGAGGAATTAACAATCGGCCCAATTGTTTACGTTCTTTGTAAATATCAGGGTCTGTGCCTCTTGAAAAATAGATTCTTTCGAAAGAACAAGGTTTCTTTTCAATCTTATCAATAAATTGAAATTCACCAAAACTGCCATCTTTATTGATAATTAAAGCATGGCCAGGTTCAATTTCTTTAATTTGAGAATAATCAGGTAAATCGAATGCTAATTTAATGGCAGGACGTTCAGAAGCTACGACCACCACTTCCTCATCAGCATAATAAAACGCAGGACGAATTCCGGCAGGATCCCTGGCTACGAAAGATGCTCCATAACCGGTAATACCACACATGGCATAGCCACCATCAAAATCTTTACAAGAACGTTTTAAAACCCTTTGTAAATCCAACCCATTTTCAATGATGTCAGAAATCTCTTTGTTAGAATGGGTGTCTTTGAATTTATTAAACATATTCTGGTTTTCTTCATCCAGGAAATGCCCAATTTTTTCCATTACCGTAACGGTATCTGTTTTCTCCTTTGGATGCTGTCCTAATTCAATCAAACGTTGAAATAAATCAGCATTATTCGTCATGTTAAAATTGCCTGCCATCACCAAATTTCTACTACGCCAATTGTTTTGACGCAACATCGGATGACAATTTTCTATGCTATTTTTACCATGCGTACCATACCTAAGATGTCCCAACAATGCCTCACCCGTAAAAGCTACATTTTCTAATAACCAGCTCGCATCTTTAGACCTGTCTTTAAACCCTTTTACAGACTTTCTATACTTCTTGTAAATTTTATCAAAAATAGAGGTCACCGCATTCGCATCAATAGAACGATAACGACTGATGTAACGAAGCCCTGGCTCCACATCAATTTTTATGACACCTACCCCTGCCCCATCTTGGCCCCTGTTTTTTTGCTTTTCCATCATCACATATAGCCTTTTTAAGCCATAAAATGGTGTGCCATATTTCTCTAAATAATAAGCATACGGTTTTCTAAGCCTGATGTGTGCAATGCCACATTCGTGTTTAATCGGGTCGCTCATTTTAGCAAGATAATTTAGGTTTTGTTAATTGACCAATGAATTTTACCTTAAAATTCATTTAGATAATTGATTTAAAGAACAAGAATAGTAATGGTAGCACTAATATTACAGCAAGCACTTTTGCCCCTAGGCCGAAATTCATCTCCAGCTGATTTGTTTCTGATTTTTTGATAAACATCAAGTATGGAATTCTAAAGTAATAAAAGAAGCCCAATAAAGTATTAAAAAACGCAAATATTAACATGAATAAAGCCATTTTTCCCTGAAATGTTACTAAATCCCCTGATTCATGCCAAGTTTCAAACAAAGCTGTAAACACCATAAATTTGGCGGTAAAGCCAACGGTGGGAGGAATTCCAGCCAGCGAAACACAAGTAATCGTTAACAACAAAGCCCACCAACGATGGTGCTGCGCAATTCCTTTTAAATCTTCAAATTTCTCAATCTCAGCCACTTCAATTAACCATAAAAAAGCAAAGTTCATGAGGGCATATACCGCCAAATAAAACATGGTACTCTTGGCGCCAAATGAAGTCCCCGCAGCAAGTCCCAACATGATAAAACCAATGTGGGCAATGGATGAATACGCGACAAATCGCTTAAGGTTGTTTTGCCAAAGTGCCGAAAAATTACCGATTAATAAGGTTAAAATGATGACCACATAATATATCATTTCCCATGGTATAGTAATACCCATACTCCAAGTAAATGAAAAATGGTTGAGTACATGCCAATAAAATACAAGGATAAAAATCCCTGCAATTTTAGGAGCTGTGGATAAAAAAGCAAGTACCGTAATAGGAGCCGCTTCGTACACATCAGGAGCCCATACCTGGTAAGGAGCGGCCGAAATTTTAAAAACCAAACCACCAAAAGCAAATACCAATCCAATCAAAAGCAATTTACTATTGGCTTCATTTAATGACTGTAAAAACTGAAAATCACCGTAATACAAACTTCCCGTTAAACCATAAATCAATGAAATACCATAGAGCATGATGGCAGAAGAAAAAGCACCAAACAACAAATATTTCATGCCCGCTTCAGCCCCTTTTTTATCGAACTTAAAGCCTGACATGATATAAGATGAAATAGATACCAATTCCATGGCCACAAACAACATCAACCAATTGGCCGACATCACCATCACAAACAAACCTAAGGTTGCAGCAATAATAAGAGCATAAAAAGCTGAAGGCAATACAATATTTTTTTTCACATAGTTAAAAACAAGTACCATAAAACTACAAGCCAAAATCATCAACTTTACCAACGTAATTGGACGTCCCAAAACAATCATATTAGAAAACAATGTTTCATTTTGATCAAAACCTAAATTTTTAATCAATACATACGCCACCGACAATACTCCGAACAAAGCCACCGTTTCTAAAATGGCTATTTTTTTATCGTTTTTATGAAAAATTAAATCTATCAAAATCAATACAAGAAATAACAGCCCTAGCAAGAGCTCTGCTAAAAAGCTGCCCAACCCTTGGGTAATCAATGCTAACTGATGCGATAAATCTCCTATGGCAAACACGCTTATCTTAAGATTTGGTGAAATGAATGAAGATTTATTTTAGCATTCAACAGGGTTGCCTTTACAAAATCAATGGTAAATACAGCTGTAGTGTCGAAATATAAATGAGGTAAAACCCCTAAGGCAATGGTAATCAAAGCCAAGGGCACAAGCATATACAACTCCCTGTTATTCAGATCGGTCAAGGCTTCATTCCATTCCGCACCACCTTTTAACCAATATTTTCCGAAATACATTTTTTGTAAAGACCATAAATAATAAGTAGCTCCCAAAAGCACCCCCAAGGTAGCCACTAAACCTATCCAATGAGGCAATAAACCATTGACCGTATGAGAATTAAAGGCGCCTAAGAATACAAATATTTCAGCAATAAAACCTGAAAAACCAGGTAAACCCAAGGAAGCAAAAAAGGCGATCACTGTAAAGGTGGTGTATTGAGGCATTTTAGAAGCCAATCCACGGTAATCATCAATATTTCTGTTATGTGTACGATCGTATAAAACCCCAACAATTACAAAAAGCATGGCTGAAATAATGCCATGGCTAAACTGTTGGTACATGGCGCCATTGACCCCTTCAGCAGTTAAAGATGCCAATCCAAGCAAGACAAAACCCATGTGTGACACAGAAGAATAGGCAATCATTTTCTTCAAGTCTTTCATGGCTAAGGCATTAAATGCGCCATAAATAATTGAAACGACACCTATAATCGCTAAAGGCATCGCAAAGTAAACGGCACCTTCTGGAAAAATACCATACGCAAATCTAAAGATACCGTAACCTCCAATTTTCAACAAAATACCCGCCAACACCACAGAAATTGGCGTAGGTGCCTCCACGTGTGCATCAGGTAACCATGTGTGTACAGGCACTGCCGGCAATTTTACTAAAAAACCAATCATCAATGCCGCAAAAGCTATTAACCTAGGATGCAAATCAAATAAGGTAAAAGTATTGAAGGTACTTAACACACTACCAGGCACCACATTTTTAATATCAAACATATACCTCGTATCCATGGTATAGACCAATAAATGTTTATTTTCGAAAGAGAATTGAGGATGGGCAATCAAAGATTGCACTTTTGTAATCACCTGTTCATCAATCAAATGAACATCTGAAATTAAACCTAAATTCAAAGCCGTTTGTACCGGATCAATCGTAGAAATTCCTAAAAGAATCATCACAATTAACACAAAAACAGAACCGAATAAGGTATATAAAAAGAATTTAATGGAAGCATATTCACGTCTAGCGCCCCCCCAAATCCCAATCAGGAAATACATAGGAAGCAACATGAATTCGAAGAACAAAAAGAACAGAAAGAAATCTAAGGCTAAAAAGCAACCGTATACAGACGATGACAATAACAAATAAAGAGCAAAATAACCTTTACTTTTTTCTGTCATATTCCAAGAAGCAATGGTACCAATCAATAACACCAAAGCAGCAAGGAGAATCATGGAGAAATTTAACCCATCAACACCGAGTAAATATTTGATTGAAAGCGTACCAAAACTCCCTAAACCTAGATTCATCCATTGGTATTGTTCAATCAATTGAAGCTTAGCAGTAGTGAAATCGATGAGGGTATACAATTTCAGGCTGAATAACAATTCAAGAACTGCCACGCAAAGCGCAATATACTTAAATGTTTTACGCTGATAATCAGGCAAAAACAGCACAACAAGTGAAGCAAAAAGCGGCAGTAATAGTATAAGTGAAAGCAGGTGCATTCAGATTTGCAATTGGTGCATTTTAATGAGTTGTAAATTTATACAATTATGGTTTCAATATATCCATTTTAAGCAATTAAATATTAAAAAAATA
>JBEAZU010000343.1:0-7573 GCA_041169945.1 Bacteroidota bacterium | reverse complement strand
GTACATAAACGCCAACACGAATAGGGTACAAAAAATATTTTTTTTATCGAAAATGGCTTTAATCATAGTGGGGATTAGCTACTTTTTATTTTGATATTTGTAAAAATACATTTTGTATTAGAGTTTTCCAATAAAAGGATTAATTATCAACACCATGGCAATTGTAAGGTTATCCCAAGACGAATATTTTCAAGGCATTAGTACGGGGCAAAGAGCAATTTTGAGCAAAGCAATTACTTTAGTCGAAAGTACACTTCCAAGTGATCAACTGTTGGCAAAAGCGCTATTGAAACGTATTCTTCCCCTTTCTGGTAATTCTTTTAGGTTAGGAATTAGTGGGGTGCCTGGTGTCGGAAAAAGTACTTTTATCGAAATTTTTGGCAAATTGCTTTTGCAAGAAGGTAAAAAGTTAGCCGTACTCACCATCGATCCATCAAGTAATAGAACTGCTGGCAGTATTTTAGGCGATAAAACCCGAATGGCGCAATTGTCGGCGATGGAAGAGGTGTTTATTAGGCCATCTCCTTCCTCTAATTTATTGGGTGGTGTCGGTCGATGTACCGCTGAAAGTATATTGCTTTGCGAAGCGGCTGGGTATGACTTTGTTATCATAGAAACCGTAGGGGTGGGGCAGTCTGAAATCCAAGTGAAAAATTTAGTCGACTATTTTATGGTCATGCTTTTGCCTGGTGGCGGCGATGATTTACAAGGCATTAAAAAAGGCATTATCGAAGAAGCAGATTTGATTGTAATCAACAAAGCAGAAGACGCAAATATGACACTCGCCCTAGAATCAAAATACCATTATGAAGGCGCAATGAATATATTGCACGAACCAAAAAATGTAATGCTTTCTTCTACCAAAACGCAAATGGGTATGGCAGAGATTGTATCCGCCATTTTAGCCAAGGAACAAGAAATTAACATCAATGGGGCTAAACGAAACAATAGACAAGATCAAAAAATTGCCAGACTTAAAACCGAATTGCCCAATCGGTTGGAAGAACTTTTTTTTGCGATTCCTGACATCAAAAAACATTGGCATGTCATTGAAATCAAAATTTTAGCCAACGAAATTACGGTAGAGCAAGGCTTGGATGAATTGATTGCTTATTTTAAGTCCTAAAAATTAATATGTTTTTATAACAACATGCCTTGGTTATTGCGTGTGTCACCAAGCCATGTTGTTTATTTAGGGTCTGTTGAAAAATTGTTCATATTTTAAATGTCAGTAATTCATTGATTAAAAATAGCGTAGAAAATGCAAGCAAATCATGCGCAATCTTTGAATTGTCTTGCATTCGACCTTATAAAAAATGCGTGATCCCGATATTCTCGGGAAAGCGGTTAAAAACAAAACACTGTTTGAACTACATGATTATTTTGTGTTTTTAACAAATTTGGGGGCGAGTTTGTTTTGTTTCAGCGTTATGGCGCAAATTCGTAGCATTTTTTATACAAATGTCCGCCGTGGCGGAGTCTTGATTTCGTTGGTTAATTTTTTATCAAGAAAAAAAGTGACAAATATTAGAATGAAAGTAAAGATTAATAAGTAAGCAAGTTTTTCAGCAAGCCCTACTTAGCCCTTCTCCTTTAGTCGAAGGCTTGTGATGAGGCCCGAAGGGAGTAGTATATTGTTTTATCGCATTTGCCCAATGGCATCGTTTGGATAATTTGATGCTTTTTTAATAAGTATATGGGGTATTTTTTTTAATATTGCTTGTTGAATTTACCACTAAACAATTACACTGCTATGAGTTTATTAATGAGGTTTTCTATTCTTTTCATTCTTTCGATATTTTTGTTTGGGCATAGTGATGCCAAAAATACACCTGCAACTACTTATCGTCACTGGGAAGAGGGTATTAAAGGCATAGAGATTGCTTTTCAGGAAGGCTATTATGGTGATGTATTAAGTAAAGGAGAAAAAATGCTTAAAAACATCTCCAACAGTAATTTTAAAACCGATGCCTATATGGCGAGGGTAACGCTGTATGTTTTACGCGCCAATTTGGCAAAAAATGAATTTGCACCCTTGCCTGTTTTGTTAGATTCTTCTTTGGCGCAGGTCAATAGGGTTCCTAAAGACAGTGTAATTGCAGTCTATTTGGCCAATAAAGGATTGCTTGATTACTATTTAGAAGCAGGTTATGCTGATAAAGCGGAGGTGTTAGGCAATTCCCTGATGCAAAAGTTTGTCTCAAATTCATTTAAGCATTATGCAAATGAATGTAAAATGCAATTGATACAGGCATTGCTGATGAAAGGAAATGTGGTGGCAGCGATGAAACATATCAATGATATGGAAAGCAACTTAATGACCTTGGTATTAAACAGGAAAATGGGAGACGATGGCTACCTGATGAAAAGCAAAGTGTCGACGCAGGAGCATACCGCAAGAAAATTAAACTTTGCGCACTTGATGAATTTAAAAGCGAGCGCTTGTTTGCTTCAAGGCGATTACCATTCTACCATTATCGTATTGAACACCAATTATAAATGGATAAAAAAACAGCTTGGAGCTAACAATCGCTGTTATAGGGAGTATTGTAAATTAATGGCTGATTGGTATTTGGTTGAAAATAATCATAAACTGGCGGCTAAATATTATTACAAAGGTTTTAAGGTTGGTGGTTTGCGTAAGGCGGCACAAGCCAAATTAGAACTGAATGAATTGTTGGTCAATGAGTATATTCTTTCCAATAAAACTTCAAAGGTTAAAAAATTCAACAGAAACCTTCAATTAACTTCCAAAAGGGCTTATGGGAAAAAGAATTTTTACTACCAAGGCAAAGAATTTATTGAGGTTAGGCGACAAATTGAGAAAAATAACAATGTGAAAGCGGCCCATCAATTGAATGATATCTTTTTAGAATTTCCCAATATGCCAGACATTCATCCTAAAAAGTTGCCTTATGTCAAAGCGCAATTTGAGTTGTCATTAAGAGAAGGCGATCTTGTGAATGCCACTAAATCACTCAATGACATCATCGCGATTAATAAAGCATTATTGGGTGAAAATGCGCCTTTGTATCACCAATCTAAATTGTTGCAAGCGGATTATTTAGTGAAATATAGCAACGAGTTTAAGAAAGCGGAAGAAATTTACAAAGAAAGTTTGGTGAAAATAGTACAACCTCAAATGCTCAATACGCATAATGCCTATGCCACTTTTTTGAATAATTTTGCAGCATTGTATGAAATTACGGAACGTTACGACCAAGCGTATCAGTTGAGAACGGCGGCTTTAACGTCTTCAAAAGAACGTTATGGCGAAAAAGATATTCAATATGCGTATGAATTAGAACTTTTAGCGGAGTTGTTATTGCAAAAGGGCGACTATATCGCTGCAGATACTTTATTGAAAAAAGCCTTGGGTATTGCGAAGGCACAATCCAATCAAAATAACCCTAAAGTGGTAGAGACTTACCAAGGGGTTGCAAAACTATACAGTACTTTAGGCTATTATGATGAAGCCAAACAAATGCTAAACAAAGCTTATGCTGCTTCTAATAAATACATTAAAAAACAAGCATTGGATGCCGCTGAAACTGCCGATGAATTGGCTGAATTGTATTTGAAAACAGGGAGTTACAATGATGCAGAGGACTTATTGAAAGAAGCCATTGCTTTGAAAGAGAAGAAAATGGGCGCCAATAACCGTGAGTTGATCAATTCTTTTAACCTGTTGGGGAAAGTATATTTGGCTACGGGTAATTATGCCGAATCAGAAAAAAATATCCGTAGAGCACAAAAAATTACGGCTAAAATATTTGCAGATTCCACCTTGAAAGCAACCGAAAGTTTACTTTTATTAGAAGAATTGTATGTGGCCATTGGGGATTTTCCTAAAGCGGAAGCCAATCTTGCCTTGGCCTTAAAAAACCAACAAAGAATTTTAGGCAAAAAACATGTTTTGGTAGCCAATACCATGACTCGTTTGGCTTTGATTCAACTCAAACAAGCTAAAAAATCGCATGCCGACATTGAGGCTTTGTTAAACGACGCAACGGCCATTATTAAAACTAAAATAGGCACCAAAAACCCTATTTATGCCGACCAATTGAAAGATATGGCTCATTTTTATAATGAAACCCATCAGTATGAAAAAGCCGATACTTTGCTTGGGATTGCGAATGTCTATTGGGTCGATAAATTGACAAAGTACAATATACATACCGCCGAAATTTTAATGATTAGAGGGGATATCAGTACCAATATGGCCATGTATGACAAGGCCGAACAAAATTATGGCAAAGCTAGGGAGGTGTACCAATCCGTGTTTTCTGCTACCCATCCCGATTATGTAAATGCGACCAGTAAACAAGCCAGGATTTTTTACATCAAAAACCAACACCAAAAATCATTGGACTTGTTAGAAGAAACGACGCATTTGTACCTCGATTTTACCAAGAAGTATTTCCCTTCTTTAAGCTTTAGAGAAAAAAATAAATATTGGAACCTCATTAAAGACGATTTTGAATTTTATAATTCTTTGGTATTTAAGATGAAAGACAATAAACCTGCGCTCTTGGGTGATATTTATAACAATGTGATTGCCACCAAAGCACTGTTATTGAGCTCTTCTATTAAAGTGAAACAACGAATTTTGAGTAGCAACGATACCACGTTGGTGAATAAATACAAAGAATATGTGGCCTTAAAAGAATTTGTGACGAGCATTATTTCAATGAGTCCACAACAGTTAAAAGAATTGAATGTTGATCCTAAAGCCATTGAAAAAGAAATCGAAACCATTGAAAAAGAATTGAGTGAAAAATCGGAAGATTTTGCCATGGACGATAACAAAAAAAGAAATATCACTTGGAAAGACATAAGAAGCACCCTTAAACCAAATGAATATGCCGTTGAGTTAGTCAGGTTTAGGTATTTTGATAAATCATTTACCGATTCAGTGGTGTATGCGGCGATGATTATTGCTGAAAATACCAAAGCCCAACCTGAGGTGGTGGTGATTCCCAATGGGAAATTATTAGAAACAAAATATATCAAGTATTTTAGAAATGCTGTGAAATTTAAAAATGAGGATATTTATTCCTATCCTATGTTTTGGAAAGCCATCAAGGATAAATTACCCGATGGCGCCACGGTATATTTGTCTTCTGAAGGGGTATACAACCAACTGAATGTGGAAATGTTGAGGTCTCCTGAAGGTAAATATGGCTTAGATCAAAATAATTTTGTGTTGGTAAGTAATACCAAAGATCTGGTGTTAAATGCCTTGGAATTGAAATCTAAATCTAAAAAAGGGGGACTTAAACCTGTGGAGACGAGCGATATTGTGTTGCTAGGTAATCCTCAATTTTACAAACTTAACACCGATTCTAGTATTGCCAATCATAATATTAGTCAATTAGAAGGTGCCGAAAAAGAGGTAGAACAATTGTATGATTTTTTAAGTACAAAAGGAGAAAAAGTACAAAAGTTGATTGGTAAAAATGTGACAGAAGAAAGTATTAAAAACTTGAAAAATCCTCGTGTTTTCCACATTGCTACCCATGCTTATTTTAAAGAAGACGTACCTTTGTCGAGCAATAACGAAGAAAGTGAATTTGCCTCTAACCCTTTATTGAATTCGGGCTTGTTGCTTTCAGGCGCAGGAGATATCATCGACAATCAAGAGGAGTTAAATGTGAATGCGAAAAATGGCATATTAACTGCCTTAGAGGCTTCTAATTTGTACTTTGACAATACCGAATTGGTGGTGCTCAGCGCTTGTGAAACGGGCTTGGGGCAGGTGCAAGTAGGAGAGGGTGTTTATGGATTACAGCGTTCCTTTTTAGTGGCAGGAGCCAATGCTATTGTCATGAGTTTGTTTAAAGTGAATGATGAGGTGACGCAAAAATTGATGGTCTTGTTTTATGAAAAATGGAAAAATACGGGGGATAAACGAAAAGCGTTTAACGACGCCAAGAAAGAAATAAAAGCCCTGTATAATTTCCCTGTATTTTGGGGGTCATTCGTCATGATTGGGGTTTAAGAAGTGTTTGCTGAAAAATGCAAAAGCAATTTTTTAAAAAAAAATAGCAGACAAATTCTAGGATACTTCCATAAAAAAAGCTGTCTGATCATTTCAGGCAGCTTTTTTTATGGAAGTATGCAAATAAAACAAAGCCTACTGCTTAAACTCATTAAAGGCGATGCTTAATTTATCTTGTAATCCTTGAGAGGCAGGTGCCAAAGGCAAACGCACATTAAAGCCACAAATGCCCATTTTTGACAATATAAATTTGGCGCCCACAGGATTTCCTTCGGCATATAACAAAGGATTGATGTCTATGAAATCGTGTAATAATCGATTGGCCAACTCAAAATTTCCAGCCATTGCAGCTTTTACCATTTGGCTAAATTTTACAGGGTACAAATTGCTAAGCACAGAAACAGAACCTTCCGCCCCAATGGCAATCATGGGTACCGAAAGTAAATCATCGCCTGCCGTTAAGATAAAATCTTTAGGAGCACCTTTTTTTATTTCAATACATTGCATTAAGTCACCTGAGGCTTCTTTCATTGCAAAAATATTGGGATGTTGGGAAAGCCTAATCGTGGTTTCCGCAGTCATGTTTACCCCCGATCGTCCTGGAATATTGTATAACATCACCGGTACTGGTGAGGCATCGGCAATGGCCATATAATGTCTAAAGATGCCTTCTTGTGAAGGTTTGTTGTAATAAGGACAAACCGATAGGATGGCTTCAATGCCTTCAAAGTTTGTTTTTTTTATGGTATCTAGTACCTTTTGGGTATCATTGCCTCCTAAACCAAACATGATGGGCAATTGTTGAGTATTGTTGGCTTTTACAAAATCAAGTACGGCGGTTTTTTCTGTGTCAGTAAGCGTGGCGGTTTCGCCAGTGGTACCCAATACGGTGATAAAATCAGCCCCACCAACAACAGAAACATGCTCAATAAGTTTTTTTAAACCTATGAAATCAATGGAAAAGTCATCGTTAAATGGCGTAATAAGTGCAGCTCCGGTACCTTTAAAGTTGTTAATCATTTGTTCTAATCTTTTTTGCTAATGCTATGATTTGTTCGCCAATTTCTTCTGGCTTGAAGTCTTCTTTGCTTGTATGAACCATTAAATCAAATAATGACTCATTGCTTGGTGTTTGTAATCCTGCTTTACACTTTGCTTTGGAAGCAACAATAATCGTAACCAAAACAGGTGAAGGTGATAGGCTTAAACAAATTAAGTAATCGAATGATTGATTAATAAAATCTTCGATTATTGGATTGATGAATTTACCGGTATAGGAAATATCTTTTAGGCTAATCTGTTCCATGTTAAAGTCAACATACAAATTACTGTCTTTTTCATTGAAACAAAGTACTGTAATACTTTTGCCTTCAGACTTCAATTCATTAACAAAGGTATTAATTGCTGATGAATTTTTTATTTCTTTGGCTTGAATTAAAATGCCAATTTTTGCTACCTTTTGGTAAGTGGTTGTTTTTCTTTTTGTTGAGCTCTGGTATCCCTTAAAATAGTTTCTTAATTTTAAGATAGTTTGTTTGGGCATAAGCGATTATTGCCTTAGTTTTAAGCTTC
>JBEAZU010000342.1:0-4437 GCA_041169945.1 Bacteroidota bacterium | reverse complement strand
CATGGCGCACAATTGCTTGCTCCTTGTTACCAATCTGTAAAACAAGTGGCGTCAACGGTTTTGCAATTTACGGAAATGGACAGCATCAAAACCTTGGTAAATTTTAATGGCCTTGCTTTTTGGGCTGGTTTCACTGATTCTATTGCTGAAAATTGGATTGAAGACATGTTGCTTTTTAAAGGAGATACCGCTTGGCAAGTGTTTAATAAAAATGGCAAACAGGTGCTGCCTTTAAAGCCACGTTATGAAAAGGTGGAGCAATATTCAAATGGGTATGCGCGCATGACGTATGGGGGAAAACTTGGTTTTATTGATAAAAATGGAAAATTAAGAATTTCTAACCAATACGACGAAATTAGCCATTTTCATGAAGACATGTGTGCGTTTAAATTATTGGGAAAATGGGGGTATATCGATAAAGCCGAACATATTTGGACACAACCTTTTTATGAACAAGCCTTGGATTTTCAGGGCGGCTTAGGAGCGGTGTATAAAAATAATAAATGGGGATTTGTAGATAACAATGGGAGAGAAGTTACTAAATTGTTGTACTCAGAAATTCGTTACGACGGACAGGGTTTTTATGCCGTGAAAAGAAATGGGCATTGGGGTATGGTCAACAGTACTTTGGGTGAATTTTTATTTACCAAATACGAACAAGTGGAAATGCTTGGAGATTCGTATGTGAAAATTGGGGCAGAAGGTAAATATGGGGCAACCAATCTCAAAGGAGAATTAATTGTGCCAATTCAATACGATAGCATCGATTATGACGACTATAATAAAACCGTTATCGCGATCCTAAAACCACAATAAATTTTAAGTAACATGTTTTATAAAGCACCTAAAAAAGGCAATGGCGGAAGATCGGCCGAAAGCAACTCTTTGAAAGAGGTGATTGAGGCGATGTTTAAATCTTTTAAACTAGAGAAAAAATTTTCTGAAGTCACCATCATCAACAGTTGGACGGAGTTGGTCGGTAAACTTATTGCCTCCAAAACAACTGACCTTTACATTCGAAATAAAGTTTTGTACGTGGTCATTGATTCTCCTCCGCTTAAAAATCAATTGTTTATGTCTCGTACGCAGTTACTTGATCTGATAACCGAAACCTATGGACCTGGTTTAATCAAAGAAGTGGTAGTGAGGTAATGTATGGGAAGGTGTTTGGTGGTATGAAAAAAACAGTAGCAATTATTGGCAGTGGTCCTGCCGCATTAATGTTGGCCGCAACACTTGACGAATCAACATTCGACATCAGTATTTACGAACAAAAAAAATCTTTGGCCAGGAAATTTTTAGTGGCAGGCGATGGTGGGTTCAATCTTACCCATTCTGAAGCCATGGAAACTTTTATCACGAGGTATACGCCCGCTGATTTTTTGAAACCATTTTTACAACAATTTACAAATCAAGATTTAAGAAATTGGTTATTAGGATTGGGGATCGACACTTATGTAGGTTCCAGTAAACGCGTATTTCCTATAGCATCCATAAAGCCGGCCCAAGTCTTACAGGCCATTGTTTTCTATTTAAAAAACAAAAAGGTGCAGTTTTTTACTCAACACACCTTTCAAAACTGGACTTCTTCCAATGCCTTGCAATTTGAATCGAACAATGAAACGGTAATTGTTGATGCTGATATTGTGGTGTTTGCTTTGGGAGGCAGCAGTTGGTCGGTAACAGGGGCTGATGGCATTTGGGCTAGCGTTTTTGCTCAAAAAGGAATTGCTATTATTCCTTTTCAGGCCTCCAATTGTGCTTATGAAGTGGCTTGGCCTGAAGCGTTGATAGCGGTTTTAGAAGGTCAAGCCTTGAAAAATATCACCACGACCATTGGTGATAAAACGGTACATGGCGAATTGGTGATTACCCGATTTGGCATAGAGGGCAATGCGATATATGCCCTCAGTCCTGAGATTAGAGCACAGTTTTTCAGGAAGTCAAGTGCAGTAGTTTATGTCGATTTTAAACCATCCTTAAGCATTGTACAACTGAAACAAAAACTTGATAAACCATACCGAAGTTCATGGACGGCACACGTGGTTGATGCCTTGCATTTGTCAAAACCACAAATCAATCTTTTAAAAGGCATGCTGTCCAAAGAAACATTTATGCAGCCTGATGAAATTGTAAAATACATCAAGCGTTTCCCTTTGACCTTGCGTTCTTGTGCACCCATAGAAGAGGCCATTTCTACCGTTGGCGGGATTGCCTTGACAGAAGTAGATGCCTATGGTCAGCTACATAAAATACCTCATCAATTTGCCATCGGAGAAATGCTAGATTGGGATGCCCCAACAGGAGGTTACCTATTGCAAGCCTGTTTTAGCATGGGTTATGCCTTGGGGAAAGAGTTGGGTATTAGGTATTAAGTATTAGGTATTAAGTACTAGGTATTAGGTATTAGGTACAAAGTTTTGCACAGCGAAAATTTGTACCTAATACCTGTACTCTGTACTCTGTACTTTGTACTTTGTACTTTGTACTCTGTACTTTGTACTCTGTACTTTGTACTCTGTACTTTGTACTCTGTACTCTGTACCCTGTACCCTGTACTTTGTACTTTGTACTTTGTACTTTGTACTTTGTACTTTGTACTTTGTACTTTGTACCCTGTACTTTGTACTTTGTACTTTGTACCCTGTACCCTATACCCTGTACTTTGTACTTTGTACCCTGTACTTTGTACCCTGTACCCCGTACCTAATTCCTTCTCGAAGGCGTATTGCCCGATTTGTTATGGTTGCCTGTCGGTTTTGGTCTTGGAGGGGTATTTCTATTGCCACCTCGGCCTTGTTGTTTTACTTCTTTGACTGGATTGTGGTCAATTAAAGGAAAAGGATGGTCGCTGATAACGGGGATTTTTTTAGCAATCAATTTTTCAATATCCCTTAAATATTCTTTTTCTTCCGCATCGCAAAAAGAATAGGCCGTTCCTTTGGCGCCAGCCCTGCCGGTACGGCCAATTCGGTGAACATAGGTTTCTGGAATATTGGTTAATTCGTAATTGATGACATGTTCTAATTCATCAATATCAATACCTCTCGCGGCAATGTCTGTGGCTACCAACACCCTGGTCGTTTGTGCTTTGAAATTGGTAAGGGCACGTTGTCTCGCATTTTGGGTTTTGTTACCATGAATGGCTTCTGCCGTAATATTGTGGTTAATTAAGGTTTTAACCACTTTGTCGGCGCCATGTTTGGTGCGTGTAAATACCAAGGCTATTTTAATGTTTTTGTCTTTGAGTACTTCTACCAACAAGGCATTTTTATTGCCTTTATCGACGAAATATACGTGTTGTTGTATAATGTCAACTGTAGAAGAAACAGGAGTAACCGAAACTTGTGCAGGATTGTCTAATATGCTGCTGGCTAATTTAATGATTTCGGGAGGCATGGTCGCCGAAAAGAATAGTGATTGTCTTTTCTTAGGCAATACGGCCAATAGTTTTTTTACATCGTGGATAAAGCCCATGTCCAACATGCGGTCGGCTTCGTCAAGTACAAAAAAGGCAACGTCACGCAATGATAAATGTCCTTGGTTCATTAAATCTAATAAACGACCGGGAGTAGCAATGAGAATGTCGACACCATTTCTTAAAATATCTACCTGAGGATTTTGGTTTACCCCGCCAAAAATTACCATGCTCTTTAAGCCTGTATATTTGCCATACGATTTAATGCTTTCATTGATTTGAATCGCTAGTTCTCTGGTAGGAGTGACGATCAGGCTACGTATTTTTCTTTTTTTATCGTAGGTTTTATCTGCTGAAAGCATTTGAATAATTGGAATTGCAAACGCAGCTGTTTTTCCTGTACCCGTTTGTGCACATCCTAATAAATCTATCCCTTTTAATAAAATAGGAATAGATTGCGCTTGAATGGGGGTTGGGGTAGTATAACCTTCTTCTTCTAAAGCCCTTAATATAGGTTCACAAATGTTTAATGATTGAAATGACATAATTGCTGGTTGAATTTTAATATTAAAATGAATACATGATTTGGTACTCAAAAAATGTTGGCTGCAAGGTAAGACTTTTTTATTGTCAAAAGCGGATTATATTGGATTAGTATACGCAATAGGCAAATATAATCCTTGATATCGGAGGATGAAAGCTATCAAAATACTCGTATTGATGTTATTAAGAGCGCTTTGTTGAAATGAACCAATCCATGTGTTTTATGGATTGTATCGTTGATTCAATGACTTTGTCTTGAAGACAAAGGAAGTATATTTTGAAACAGTTGTGATGTTTATTTAAATACATCACAGAAATTGATTACACTTGTTCTGTGCAATTAAACATCCATTGTACCCCATACTTATCGGTGCAACTGCCATAATAGCTTCCCCAAAACATGTCTTGTAAAGGCATGGAAATGTTTCCTCTTTCCGATAATTTGTCAAACAATATTTTTGTTTCTGCCCTGGTAT
>JBEAZU010000341.1:0-7456 GCA_041169945.1 Bacteroidota bacterium | reverse complement strand
TCCAATTGGCATCCGCATATTTCAAAGATACATAGGTAAATTGAGGCCTAATCACCCAAGCAGGATTTATATTATTTCTATAAAACAAGGTAAAGCTAGGATTCACATCCAAAAAAGTGGGTGTATTTGACAAACTACCTTTGTAAAAGGCATTGTTGATCAATCCCCCAAACTCATGTATTTGTGCAATCGAATTGAAATTGCCATATAAAACAAAAGTAGCTACGATGATAGCTACTTTAAAAAAAGAATATTTTTTCAATTTGATATTTTTTTTAGTCTTATCTAAATTTAGGACATCTTACACCACCTTTTAATACTTTGGTAAGAGACAAGTTAGTTACCACATACCAGTCATTTTGATTGGCAGTACCTCTCTTATCTGGTCCTTGTGAATTGTCACCAAAACCATTCACTACTTGTTGTCCAAGAATTGGATCTAAGTGCGTACCTAAACCATGTGACGCAGCATAAGCAACAACATCGGCACCATAAGATTTTGTTTGCCATTTACGAATTTCTCTGTCGTCCGACAATGCGGCATAATTACCACTCACATCATCCAAATAATCCGTAAAGGTTACTCTCCATCCAATTTCAAAGGCAAAATCCCATTCTTTGTTCATTTTCTTTCTAAAACCTAAACCAAGTGGAATAGCCAATTGTATCGGAGAAACAGAAATACCTTCTGAATTATTACCTTTGTTATAGGTTCTTAAATTTTGATATCCACCATTGCTGTTATCCAATTGCGCAAAAGGGGTTTGATAAAATACTGCAAGTCCAGTAAAAACATAAGGCACATAATCAGGTCTTTTTAAATAAGTACCTTTATTAGCGAATAAGTCATAAATCACATCGGCTTTTAATTCCACCATGTGGTTGACAAACGACAAGTTTCTCACTTTTCTATAAACGTCATCACCTGGATCAGTAGAAACAGCATCATTTCCCCTTATCATGTTGTAAGCAAAAGAGCCTCTAAAAGAGATACGTGGTGTCCAACGATACATCCCTCCAAACAAACCTAAGTGAATACCTGTTTTAGACAAGGCAGGACTAATAAAAGATTGTCCTGGATCCAAATCACCTACATAATTACATGCCCCAATAGACCAACCTACACTCAAATAACGTTTTCTTTTGGTGAATTTTTGAGCGTAAGCGCCCTCACTCAATACAAGGGTAACTACCAAAAACAATGTTAATGCGACAATTTTTTTCATTATAAATTATATTATTACTACAAATGTATACTTCTATGCTATAGGTCAATGTGCAAATCTACACAAATTGTTGAATTTACAAAATTAAAAAATCAATTTCGTACATCTAATCCCCAATTTAATTTTTTTCTGAGTGTTGAAATAAAGTCACTTCCCTCAAAACTTACCAACATTAATTTGAAATCTTCTTTCTTTACTTTCAATTCTATGCTTGGATTAACAGGTATAGAACGAGAATCTAAAGCCACCAAAAACTTCTTTTTCCTATCTTCAATTTTAAACGACAACTCAGAGGTATCAGGGATAATCATAGGCCTAACGTTCAGGTTATGAGGACTAATAGGCGCGATAATGAAATTATTGGCTTCGGGCAACACAATAGGACCGCCACAACTCAACGAATAACCCGTAGAACCTGTAGGGGTTGATACAATTAAACCATCAGACCAATAAGAATTCAAAAATTCACCATCGAGGTAAGCATGCACCACGATCATGGAAGATGTATCTTTTTTCAAAATGGCAAATTCGTTCACCGCAAAGTTCAAGCCCCCAAATAAATCTTTATTCGAAACAAGTTTCAACAAAGACCGTTTTTCAACCCTGAATTTTCCTGCAAAAATATTATCTAGTGCTTTGGCAATTTCATTGGTTTGCACCGTGGCCAAAAAGCCCAATCTTCCAGCATTGATACCGACAATTGGAATCTCTCTTTTTCCAACGAAAGTAACCGTTTCTAATAAAGTGCCATCTCCCCCAATACTAAAAACAAAATCCACATCAGTGGCTAGATCGTGGTTTCCTTCAAAAACAACGACATCCTCAATATTTTGTTTTTTCTTAATCAACCAATGTAAAAAATTTACTTGCAAATGCAATACCACCCCACGCGCTTGAAGCGACTGGTAAAGCTGCAACACAAATTGTGTATGCTCTTCCAATAAAGGCCTGGTATTGATGGCTATTTTCATGTTATATATTAAGGAATCTCAAAAACAAATCTAAGCGCTCCTTGTCTTCATTATGAATTTCAGTATGGCTAAATTGTGCTACAATTTCATAGCTATAACGTTCCAAGGATTTCATGATGGTGGACAAATCATTGCGATTTAGCTTAATCGTCACCATCAATCCACCTTCTCTTTGAGGATTTCTTGCGGCATAACAACTTAAGACTTTGATATTATTAGACTCTGCAATGCGACAAATGTCGGCCAAAGAATATTCTTTTTCGTTGACCGCTAAAATAATAATGCCTCCATCCATGTCTGTGGAACAAATTTTGGCAAAGATAGCCGCCGCTTCCGACAAATTGATCACGCCTTGAAAATCGCCGGCATCATCAAGAATGGGAACGACTTTTAGTTTGTGTAATTCTGCTACCTTTAATACTTCAAAAAAATGATCAGAAGTATGTACAAAAACATCCGCACATTCAAGTGCGATTTGGTTTAATGCAACAGTACTATCGGCAATATTCAACAATGTAGCCTCAGACACAAGCCCTTTATAATTAGTACCTTCTACCACCGCATACTGCGTAACGTGAAACTCTTCTATAAAGTCCAAGGCTTTGGCCACCGTATCTTTGGTTTCAAGCAATGGAAGCGTATAATCAATATTTTCGCCTGCAGTCATTGGAGTATTATTTAGAGAGCTTACTCAAGAAATCATTAAAGATTTGATTGAATTTAGTAGGATGCTCCATCATTGGTGCATGCCCACATTTGTCAATAAATCTTAAGGTAGAATTGGGGATGAGTCTATTAAAATCATGTGCGACATCTGGAGGCGTAATGGTATCATTTAAGCCCCAAATCAACAAAGTAGGTGTGGTAATTTTATGTACTTCTTTTGCCATGTTATGGCGTTGAGCCGATTTGGCAAAAGAGACCATACGCATCGCTTTAGGAATACTATTGGTGACATCAAATACCTGATCTATCAATTCTTTACCCGCAATTTTAGGGTCATAAAAAGTGTATTCTACTTTCTCTTTGATAAAATCGTAGTTACCTCTTTTAGGAAATGAGCCCCCCATTGAATTTTCAAACAAACCAGAACTTGCTGTTAAAGTCAGGCTTTGTACATTTTCAATATGACGTAAAATGTAGACCAAAGCCACATGACCACCCAAAGAATTACCCAAAAGGTGAACATTCTTGACATCAATCATTTTTACAAACTTTTCTACAAAATCCACCAAGCCATCAACCGAAGCATTGAGCATAGAAATTTCATAAATCGGAAGTACAGGGATAATTACCCTATATTTACCGGAAAACTCCTCAACCACTGAATCCCAATTGCTTAACGCGCCAAAGAGCCCATGAAGCAATAACATTGCTTCTCCTTCTCCCTCATCAATGTATTTAAAACCACTCTTTTCGTGCAAAGCAAAAGCCATATATACTTCTATTTGTAATTTAATACCTTGCAAAGTAAGCAATCTTTAGCAAATATTAATTTACAGTAATGTTAATATTTTTAAATTTTAAATCAGCATCAATTTACAGAAAACAAAAAACTATATTAAATACATTTTTATCTTCTATTATTTCAAAAACACGGCGAGATTCATCAATAAATCTTTCGCAAATGGAAACAACCAAGAAATGCCATGGTAAACATGTTGTGCCAATGGTTTAACATAAGGAAATAATACCGAATCGGCTACCATTTTTTCACTAAAAACAGCTTCCGATTTCTCTATAATCCACAACAAGTTACTCACCATAAAAGCAAACTTAAACAATCCGAGGGCTGCCCCTAAAACCTTGTCAAAGTCTTTAAAGATTGTTTTATGCAAGAGGCCTTTCAAGGCTTTTCCCAACAAACTTAAACCCAATAATAGCACCACGAACAAGAGCAAAAACGAAATAACAGGCAATGCTTTAGGCATTGTTGTTACAAATCCACTCACCACCGCCATTCCTTTGGTCAGTAATTTAAACGACAAAATAACCGCAGCCACCACCACCACCAAGGAAATCAGTTCTATCAACAAGCCTTTTTGATAACCCATATAAGCCCCCCAAATGAGAGGCAGTAATATGACAAGATCGAGTACTCCCATTTTATTAATTTTGAATTTTGAATTTCAAATTTTAAATTTTTCAATAATTTAAAACTCAAAATTAACAATATAAAATTTACGCTAGTATTGCTTTAATCATTGCAGAAATCGCTTTCCCATCAGCGGTACCAGCCAATTCTTTGGAGGCTACGCCCATTACTTTGCCCATATCTGCCGCTGAAGTCACCCCTAATCTCGCAATAATGGCGGTTAGTTTTTCTTTCAAGGCTTCTTCTGATAATTGTTGTGGCAAATAGCGTTCAATGATAGCCAATTCGGCCAATTCTTTTTCTGCCAGGTCTGCTCTGTTTTGTGTGGCGAAAACCTCTGCCGATTCTTTTCTTTGTTTGGCCGCTTTTTGCAATAATTTCATTTCAACATCTTCTGTCAAGGCTGCCACTACGCCTTTTTCAGTTTCTGCCAACAATATGGCTGATTTAATCGCTCTTAAGGCGGTTAAGGTATCTTTTTCTTTTGCCAACATGGCTGTTTTTATATCGGCATCAATTTTTACTTTCAATGACATTTGAATTCTGTTTAAGTTTTTTGGATATTTGAATCCAAAAGTACGATTTTTAGTCTTGAAGCAAAGCATAAAATGACAAAACTAAGTGTAAATATTAACAAAGTGGCTACCATCCGCAATGCAAGGGCTGGTAACAATCCTGACGTGGTAAAAACGGCCCTTGACTGTGAGCGATTTGGATCTCAGGGAATCACCGTTCATCCTCGTCCCGACGAAAGGCATATCACTTACCAAGATGTAATTGATTTACAACCTGTACTTCATACAGAATTTAATATTGAAGGCTACCCTGATGAAAGATTCATGGCCTTGGTAAAACGTGTTCGTCCGGCGCAAGCCACGTTGGTACCTGATGCGCCCGATGCCATTACTTCCAATGCGGGTTGGGATACGGTGAAGCAATTTGATTTTTTAAAACCTATTGTGGAGGAATTAAAATCATACGGTACAAGGGTATCTATTTTTGTAGATCCTGAGGTAAGCATGGTGGAAGGTGCCGCCAAATTAGGGGCCGACAGGATTGAGTTATATACAGAACCTTACGCGACGGAATATCCTGTCAATAAAGAAAAAGCAATTGCTCCTTATATTGTGGCGGCGCAAGCGGCACAACAATTGGGCTTGGGTTTAAATGCAGGGCACGATTTAGATTTACATAACCTTAAATACCTCAAACAAAACTTACCCAATCTTGATGAAGTGTCTATTGGGCATGCTTTGGTCTGCGATGCTTTGTATTATGGCTGGGAAAATACAATTCAAATGTATTTGAGGGAGCTTGTGTAGTAATAAGTACAGGGTACTGGGTACAGAGTATTAGGTACAAAGTATTAGGTACAAAGTACTGAGTACAGGGTACAGGGTACAAAGTATTAGGTACAAAGTATTAGGTACAAAGTACAGGGTACTGTACTGAGTACAAAGTATTAGTTAGCATGTAATTATACTGCCCTTTCTACTTACTACTTTCTACTTTACTAAACATTCAACCTTTCTACTTTCTACTTTCTACTTTCTACTTACTACTTTCTACTTTACTAAACATTCAACACTAAAAACTCAACACTCCTTATTTGTTAGTTTTTCAGCAAGTCCAATTTATTGCCTTTCTACTTTATTTGTACCTAAGACTTTGTATCTAATATAATTAATCTAACAAAAAATAGAACATTAAAAATATTTTTTTTAATTATTTTCAATCAAAAAAAGGTCAAATTTTAACCTATTCCACCATTTCTAATCCACACATCGCATACTCAGCCAAAGACAAGTAACTTATTTTCAGGTTCATCGTTACAAAACACAGGAGTTTTACCAAACCATTTGTAAACCCAAATTTTTAACTACAAAGGTATTATTTAAAATGAATCAATTTTAGTGTTCACATTTTTAGTAAACAATTAAAAAAACGCTAATTCAATGAAAAAGACAAGGCTTAAAAATTCCTTATGGAAAGGAATTACGGTGGATGTATTGCCATCAATCGTCACCATGAAAACCAATATAAAACCCAGCAAACCACCAAACCAAAGTGGCTAACCTTGACGGTGGACCGATACCACATGGCCATGCATTTTCAATTGGCGAATTGCGGCAATGAACCCTCCGACTCCCATACCCAAACAGGCAACTTACTTGAGTGTGGATAAAATTTGGTTCTTTGAAAACAAATCAAACCTTCGTACAAACTGATATTATTGTAACCTGCCTACACAAGGCAAATAAGGCTACAGTAAATAGCCGTTCACCTGAAAAAAATCCCCCCTTACAATCCTAATAAAATACTACAAAATTAAACGCTAAAAAAATCAACATGAAAAAGACTTACACAACGCCAAACCTACTGAGGTATGTCGGCACTTTGTTATTGAGCTTTGTTATGATTAGCCTAAGTACTGCACAAACGGTAAAAACCTTTACGTATGCAGACTCCCTTCAAAGCTTTATTGTGCCTGAAGGCATCCATACCATTACGATAGAGACGTTTGGAGCACAAGGAAAATCGACCCAAGAAGGCCAAGTAGGTGGCTTGGGTGCAAGAATGAAGGGCACTTTTACCGTAAACCCTGGCGACCACCTTCTTCTATTAGTAGGTGGTGAAGGTGTTTCTCCTGGTGGCGGAAGTGGCGGCGGTGGCGGTGGATCGTTTGTGGTAAAGCTAGCCCCTTCCTCTACCGATACCATGAAAGTTGGTCCTTATGCCGGCAAAACTGTTACGCCATTGATCATTGCCGGAGGCGGTGGTGGAACACGGGATTTTGTTTTTCAAGATGGTAATCCAGGTATGGCATACAACGAAGGCTCTACCGGATCGTGCATAGATCCTGTGGGTGGTGGAGACCCCAATACCAGCACATTAGGTACTGGTGGAGCCTCTGCTTGCAATTCTTGGGGATCTGGCGGTGGCGGTTTTCGCGGCGATGGTGCCGATGATTCTACCTGGGGAACAGGAGGTAAAAGCTTCTTACAGGGTGGTGGCGGTGGCACAATGAGCTGTGGCGAGCCTGGCGTTTATGGTGGCTACGGTGGTGGTGGAAGTGGTGGTGGCTGCTGGGGTGGCGGTGGTGGCGGTGGCTACACCGGAGGGGATGGCGGTCGACTTGGTGGCGGTGGCGGTTCCTACAATAT
>JBEAZU010000340.1:0-2542 GCA_041169945.1 Bacteroidota bacterium | reverse complement strand
AACCATTTCCATACCGGCCATCAATGAGGAAAGATTATTGACCAAAAGGAAAATCGTGTACAAGTTTAATGGCAGGTGTTTTGAAAAATAACCACCCCATATTACTCTCTCCCCCACACCTGTGTGGCAAAGAACAACAATTGGTACAAGACGCTATTCAAAGCAATTGGATTGCTCCCATAGGACCTTATCTTACACAATTTGAAAAAAGCATAGCCACCTATACCCATAGCAAGTATTGTGTGGCCTTGGTTTCGGGAACAAGTGCTATTCACCTGGCTTTAAAATGTGTAGACGTAAAGGCTGGAGAAGTTGTATTTTGCTCTACATTCACTTTTATTGCCTCCGCCAATCCTATTCTATATGAAAATGCCATCCCGTATTTCATAGAAAGTGAAGCCAGCACCTGGAACATGTGCCCCAAAGCCCTTGAAAAGGCTATCATTAAAACCATTGAAAAGCAACAAAAGCCTGCCGCCATAATACTTGTTCATTTATATGGCAATCCTGCTAATATGGCCGCTATAAAAACCATAGCCGCACAATACAATATCCCTATCATCGAAGATGCCGCAGAAGCATTGGGAAGCACCTACCATCAACAAGCATGTGGTTCATTGACTGCTATTGGTGTGATTTCATTCAATGGAAATAAAATTATTACTACTTCAGGTGGAGGGGCACTATTGACTCATCATGAGGCATTTGCCATTAAAACCAAGTACCTCGCTACCCAAGCGAGAGAAAAAACCTTGCACTACGAACATACCCAAATCGGTTATAATTATCGCATGAGTAATGTGGTGGCAGCCATTGGTTGTGGTCAAATGACCGTGATTGATGAGCGAGTGGCACAAAGAAGGGCTAATTTTGAAACGTATAAGCATTCTTTCAAAGACTACCCGATTACATTTCAACAAGAAATGCAAGATACTTTTACCAACCGTTGGTTAACGGCCGTCGTTTTTAAAGACCAGCATAGCAAAAACAAAGTGCAAGAGGCATTGATAACCCAACAAGTGGAATGTCGCCCGGTATGGAAGCCATTGCATACCCAACCCGTATTTAAAGAGGCTTTATATGAAGGAGATGGCTTTTCAGCACAGCTTTTTGAGAAAGCATTGTGCTTGCCTTCGGGGAGTAATTTAACGGAAAACGAGATTCAAAAAATCACCAACATTGTCGTGGATAATTTAGCATAACGCCTCCTAAAGTGGACTTATTTTTTCAGTGGTTTAACGTTAAAGTAATCAATACATCTTCACCAACATCAGCTAAACGCCTTTAAACCAAGCACCTAACAATAGCAATCATTGCAGCGCCAGGGAAGCACGCTCTTTTTGGGTCAAGCCTTTGATTACCATATCATAAGAATGATCGACCCATTGCAGTATAAGCTTCGTTGGTAAACCTGCATCCATCCTTACGGTATTCCAGTGCTTTTTATTCATGTGGTAACCAGGTATGACAGCCTCATATTGTTCCCTTAGTTCAACCGCCAATTCAGGATCACACTTAACATTTATAAATTCAAACAAATCGAGGTTGGTCAATAAAAATATTTTATTGGCTACCTTAAAAACCAAAATCGTATCACCGAAAGGCATTTCCTCTGTGACACCATGCTTCTGCAAACAATATGTTCGTAAGTGCTGTAAATCCATAAATAAGAAGGTTTACCTACAATTACTTTCTTGTAAAATAGCGATAAGCCATCACCAATACACAAAAAAGAAACAACAACACTGCAATTCTATTAATGATATGCATCACTTTTAGGTTGAAGTTTTTAGGTTGATTAGGATCCGCTTTTCTGAAGAAATAGCCAAACACTTCACTGAGGTTTAGGTATGCTAATAATGTTTTCATTGCTTATTTGTTAAATTTGAGGAACAAGAGTACTGAGTACTGAGTACAGAGTACAGAGTACAGAGTACAGAGTACAGGGTACAAGGTACAGGGTACAGGGTACAGGGTACAAGGTACAAGGTACAAGGTACGGGGTACGGGGTACGGGGTACTAGAGCGATTAAACCCAACGGCCATCTTCTTTGATGAGTTCAATCAATTCATCTACGGCATGGTCGGCGTGTACGGCTTTTTTAACCACGTTTTGCCCACGGTACAAGGCAATTTTATCTTTTCCAACCCCTACATAACCATAGTCGGCATCAGCCATTTCACCTGGTCCGTTTACGATACAACCCATGATGCCAATTTTTACGCCTTTTAAATGATCAGTTCGTTTACGAATCATTGCCGTCGTTTCTTGTAAATCAAACAAGGTTCTACCACAAGAAGGGCATGATATATATTCTGCTTTGGTCATTCGGGTACGTGCCGCCTGCAAAATTCCAAAAGCAGTATCGTTATAATTTTTAATTAATGTCAACCAATTCTCCTTCGTTAATTCGTCTTGGTGAATCAAAGAGGTACTCATCAAAACCCCATCGCCTAAACCATCAATCAATAAACCACCCATATCGGTAGCGGCAGCCAGTTGTAAAGCATCATCCGCACATAAGTTAAACTTACGCATAAT
>JBEAZU010000339.1:0-2575 GCA_041169945.1 Bacteroidota bacterium | reverse complement strand
TTGAGTACATCTAAGGCTATTTCTTTGATATCTTCGGGCAATACATAGTCTCTTTGGTTAAAGAAAGCAATGGCTTTGGCAGCTAAATTTAAATTGATAGAGGCACGAGGAGAGGCACCATATTGTATGTATTCGGCCTCTTCTTTTAAACCATAATCTTTTGGATTACGGGTGGCAAATATCAATTCAATTATGTATTTTTCAAGTGATTCGGAGATGTTTACTTTGTTGATTTCATCTCTAATGGCAAAAATATCTTCTTTGGTAATCAATGACCTGATTTCTGGTTTAAAAGTCATGTTAGACATACGTCTCATGACTTCTAATTCTTCTTCTTTGTTAAGGTAATCGACATATACTTTCATCATAAACCTATCGACTTGCGCTTCGGGTAAAGGATAGGTACCTTCTTGGTCTACAGGGTTTTGGGTGGCCAACACTAAAAATGGCATGTCCAATTTATAAGTTGTGTCGCCAATGGTGACTTGTTTTTCTTGCATACATTCTAACAAGGCCGATTGCACTTTGGCTGGCGAACGGTTAACCTCATCGGCTAAAATAATATTGGCAAAAACAGGCCCTTTTTTGACTTCAAAAATACCATCTTTTTGATTATAAATCATGGTACCAATTAAATCGGCGGGCAGTAAATCAGGGGTAAATTGAATTCTATGAAAATTTAAATCCAAAACTTTCGACAGGGTGTTTACCATCAAGGTTTTGGCCAATCCCGGAACGCCTTCTAGCAATACATGGCCATTTGTAAATAAGCCAATCAATAAACGGTTTACCATGTATTGTTGTCCAACCACCACTTTTCCAACTTCAGCAATTACACTGGTGATTTTTTCTCTTAGAAGGTATGTTTTTTCAATGTCAGAAATCTCGGCCATGGGATTATGTTTTTATTGGAAGTGCAAATTACCATTTTTTAAATACAAAAAACACCGCTAGCACAAGAAATGCAAAACCTATTACATGATTCCACGCCAATTTGTCGGTTTTAAATACCAAAAGTACCACCAACGTAAATACAAGTATGGAAATCACTTCTTGAATTACCTTGAGTTCAAACAAAGAAAATGGGCCACCATTTCCTTTATATCCCATTTTATTAGCGGGTACTTGAAAAACATATTCAAAAAAAGCCAAGCCCCAACTTAACAATATGATTCCAAATATTCCCCATTTTTGAAGTACAGAAAACTTTTTCAAATGCAAATGGCCATACCAAGCAAAAGTCATAAAGGTATTGGAAAGAATTAGTAGTAGTATTGTATAGAGTCCGTTCATTGTAGCGTGATTCAAGTAGGCATTTATTAAATAGCGCATTGCTTTCTATACAAAGATTCGCTTTATCTTAGAGAATTAAAATTAGTTTTGTTATTTTTGAAAAAATAGTTAACCCATGGCACAAGTAATTGCAATCATAAATCATAAAGGAGGTACAGGTAAAACCACTACAACGGTTAATTTAGGAGCTGCATTAACAAAATTAGGCCATAAAGTTTTGTTGGTCGATTTAGATCCACAAGGTAGTTTGACCTACCATATGGGTATTAAAGGGCCATCTTTCAGTATCGCGAATGCTTTATTAAAGGAGTCTAAAATTTCAGACATCATGCATGAGCGTGAAGGGATGATGATCGCAACGTCCAATAATGCACTTTCGGATGCCGAATTAACCATTGCACATACCACAGGAAGAGAACGATTTCTTAGCAATGCACTCCAAGAGGTATTGCCACTGTTTGATTATATATTGATAGACTGTCCGCCTGCCATTTCAATTTTAAGCATCAATGCTCTTGTAGCCGCCGATAAAGTGATTATCCCAATCAAACCAGAAATATTAAGCTTAGAAGGTGTTCGATTGGTTAAGAATACCATTGATAAAGTAAAATCGGTATTTAATCCCTCCTTAACTATTGTAGGTGTTTTGCCTGTAATGTACAATAATGAGAAAGGTTTTTTAACTGGGAAATCAAAAGCACAAAAAGAAAATGACCATGTCATTCATTTATTAAAAGCAGAACTTCAAATTCCTGTTTTGAATACCACCATCAGTGCAGACGTATTGGCCATGCAAGCCCCGTCTGAAGGCCAATCACTATTCAAGTTTGCTCCTAAATCAAAGCTGGTGAAAGAGTATGAAAAATTCACCCTTGAAATATTAGCAAAGTTATAAATATATATATGTATGATTTTTTTTGTTTAGTGTAATTGTTTTATAATTAAACAACTTATTTTTTTGATTTTATTCCCAAACACTGCTTTTAAGGGCGTAATTTATTATAATGTTTTTTTTACTCAAAAAAAATCATTAAGTACTTGAATATAAGTGGTCTTACTAAAATACTATTTTTTTTATTTTTTTGTAAACTTTTAAGCATTTAACTCCGTACAAGCCAAAGTAGCGATTTAATAATTCTTTATTTGATCATGCTCAGCACCTAACATTATTTTAACAACTATCTCTATTATGAATCAAGAAGACGACTTAAAAAAAGACTCCTTATTTTCTTCATCAGCTCCTCAAGTGAGCAACGTAAGTTCAATACAAGACGAGGCAACA
>JBEAZU010000338.1:0-9872 GCA_041169945.1 Bacteroidota bacterium | reverse complement strand
ATATCCATATTTTCAATTTTCGGCAAATTGCCCACACTTCCCGAAATGGCCACATAACATTCATTTTCAATAGCACGTGCTTGTGCACAATGTCTCACGCGTAAATAGGCATTTTTGGTATCTGTCCAATAAGGAACAAACAAGATATTCATTTGTTGTTCGGCCAAAACCCTACTGAGTTCAGGGAATTCAACATCATAGCAAATTAAAATTCCAATTTTCCCGATGTCGGTATCAAATACTTTAAGGGAGTTTCCTCCTTTCATCCCCCACCAACTTTCTTCGTCGGGGGTAACATGTAGTTTGTATTGGTAATCAGACGTTCCATCTCTACGGCATAAATAAGAGACGTTGTAAAGATTTCCATTGCGATACTCGGGCATACTACCCGCTATGATATTGATGTTATAACTTACCGCCAAGTGTAAGATTCTATCTTTGATTTCGGTGGTATATTCAGCCAAGGCACGCACCGCATCTGCGGCAGTATCTTCATTAAATTTTGCCATCAAAGGAGCATTAAAAAATTCAGGAAAAAGCACCACATCAGCCTTGTAACCAGCCACGGTATCCACAAAAAACTCTACTTGTTGCATCAAATCGTCTAAGGAATTCACCCTACGCATTTGCCATTGTACCACCCCAATCCTGGCGGTTCTTTTAGGACCACCAATGAGTTCTTCTTTGTCTTCGTAATAGATATTGATCCATTCGATCAAGGTAGCATACGACTTAGAATCCTCATCTTCAGGCATATAATTGGTAATTATTTTACGTACGTGAAAATCATTACTCAACTGAAAACTCAAAATAGGATCGTATATTTCTTGTTTTTTAACAAGGTCAATGTATTTCTTAGGGGTTAATTCATCTGAAAAATCTTTATAACCAGGAATTCTACCACCTGCAATGATTGCCCTTAAGTTAAGGTTTTCGCAGAGTTCTTTACGCACATCGTACAACCTACGCCCAAGTCTTAAACCCTGGTATTCGGGATGCACAAAAACATCTGTACCATAAAGGGTATCCCCGTCTTCATCGTGGGTATTAAAAGTACCGTATCCTGTAATTTCAGCATAGGTATGGGTATCGCCAAACTTATTATAATTCACAATAAGACTCATGGCTACCGCTACAATTTTACCATTGTCTTCAATACAAACCTGCCCTTCAGGAAATTTGGTCAATTGCGCATCAAACTCCGCACGTGTCCAAGAACCGCCAGCATTGGAATACACCAAATCCATAATGGCTTTGATTTCTTTGTAATCAGAAAGCTCAATAGTACGAAAGTGTAATTTATGTGAAAAGTCTTTTTGCTTACTCATATAATATTGGAAATTGGGAACAGTGTGAAGGCAATAAACGCAAGTAATGCATACCGGCCAAGATCAAGTTTTAAATACACACAACACTTATTTCATACGTGTCAAGTGCATTTCTCCTACAGGTCTTATCAGTAAGGGTACTTTTTCGACCGTAACCAAACTCGTATCTAGGCCAAACCATTTGATTTCGTGCGTGGTAAAATGTTTTAAAAAGAAGTAACCATCCATTACCAATTGGTCGTGAATAGGCAAATCATTTTCATAAGACAAGAATTTTTCGAGGACAATAAACTTAAAGTCTCCATTTATTTTTTGTTTGTGCAAAGAAGCATATCGACTTGTAATATCCACTTCACCATTTTTCACCAAATCTTCTACAATATTTCTAAAATAAAGATTGATGCGTTGTTCAACCCTAAATCCTAAACGAAGATTTACTTTGATGATGTCATTTTTCTCTAAAAAATCAACTTTATATTCTTTGGTATAGGGTTCATCGGTAATGTCTACATGCACAAACCAATAAATATCAGCACGTTTTGGTTTTTTATAGAATAAAGAATAAATAATTTTCGATTCAATTAAGTTTTGACGATCAGAACCCGTCATAAACACCAAATTGGTGGCATATTTAGAAATGGAAGTATCTACACTTAACTCTTTCATCGGTTGGATGTAATCATTCAGTGGCACAAATTCAGTTAACCTATTTTTAATTTTGGTTGCTTTTAACCAAATATACATCACCAAAATAATGGCAGAACCAATAATCAAGGTTACAAAACCACCATGTTTAAATTTGGTTAGGTTTGCCGCTAAGAAACTTAATTCTAAAGAGATATAAACGATATTAAAAATAATGACAAGTTTATAATTCACCTTTTTAAGCAGCAAATAATTACCTAATAACAAGGTAGTCATCAACATGGTAATGGTAATGGATAAACCATAGGCAGCTTCCATTTTGGCCGATTCTTCGAAATACAAAACCACGGCAATACATCCCATCCATAACAACAAATTGATACTAGGAATATACAATTGGCCTTTGTTGTCGGTAGGATATACCAAACGCAATTTAGGCCAAAAATTCAACCTAATGGCTTCCGAAACCAAGGTAAAAGAACCCGTAATTAAAGCTTGACTAGCAATAATAGCCGCAGAAGTAGCGATGATGATTCCTGTAATCAAAAACCATTCAGGCATGATGGCAAAAAATGGATTTTCGTGTATCAGCAAATCCTGCCTAGACAGTAACCAAGCCCCTTGTCCGAAATAGTTCAACAACAAACACACCTTCACAAAGCCCCAACTCACACGAATATTTTGTTTACCACAATGTCCCAAATCAGAATACAAAGCCTCAGCCCCAGTAGTACATAAAAAGACAGCACCTAACAACCAAAACCCACCAGGGTAAAGCACAATTAAATCGTAGGCATATACAGGATTTAAGGCTTTAAAAACCTCAGGCGCCCCCATCAATTGGTTTAAACCCAAAATTGCTAACATCGAAAACCATATAAACATGATAGGCCCAAAAGCCACACCAACCGCTTTAGTACCAAATCTTTGCGCCATAAACAACAAAGTAATAATACCAATAATGATAGGAATTGTTTTTAAATTAGGGTAAATAATTTGTAAACCTTCTACCGCAGAAGCCACAGAGATGGGAGGCGTAATGATGCCATCGGCCAATAAAGCACTACCACCAATAATAGCAGGTATAGTTAACCATTTAATTTTTCGACGAATAAGCGCATAGAGAGAAAAAATACCACCCTCTCCATTATTGTCAGCCTGCAAAGTGAGGATAACATATTTAAAAGTAGTTTGCAAGGTTAAGGTCCAGAAAATACAAGACAATGCCCCCAGTATAAGTTCTTGTTGTACAACTTTATGTTCTAGAATTGCTTTGAGTACATAAAGAGGAGAGGTACCAATATCGCCGTAAATGATTCCTAATGTAACTAATAAGCCACCTGCTGTGAGGGCAGAGTGATGATGTCCTTTGTGCTTGGAGCTCATCTAAAATATTGATAAAGTGAGTGTTGCATTGATTTAATTTCTAGAAATATGTTATCATTTCAAGACTACTAATGTAGTTGTTTTAGCGATAAAAATACAAGAGATACACGTATTTTTTACAATTGACAAAACAATTAAAAATCAAACACTTAACACCAATAGCTAAGATCAAAAAAAACACAAATTTAGGGTCTGGTAAAATTTTAAATTTTAAATTAAATCATGCGAGAGTGAATTGTTATGGGTAATACATTGGGCTTGCTGAAAAACTTAAATAAATTGTAATCTTACTATTGCAAAGTATATTTTAAAAAGCACATTAAATCCTTTTTCCTTTTAGTATTTTAGACAACTCGTGCAAAGCATATTAAAAAAAAATCCAAATAGTCTTGCACATGATTTTAAAACAAATCTCCTAAGTTGCTAATTAGGGCTTGCTGAAAAACTTGCTTATCTATTAATCATTACTTTCATTCTAATTTTTGTCACTTTTTTCCTTGATGAAAAAATTAACCAACGAAAATCAAGACTCCGCCACGGCGGACATTTGTATAAAAATGCTACGAATTTGCTCCATTACGCTGAAACAAAACAAACTCGCCCCCAAATCTGTTGGAAATACAAATTAATCGTGTGGCTCAAACAGTGTTTTGTTTTTAACCGCTTTCCCGAGAATATCGGGATAACGCATTTTTTATAAGGTCGAGTGCAAGACAATTCAAAGATTGCGCATGATTTGCTTACATTTTATACGCTGTTTTTAATTATAATTTACTGATATTTAAAATGTTATTTTTTTTCAGCAGACCCTAAATAAGTTATAGGTTTACCATTTTTAGCTATCATATATTAAACCTAAACACTCAAAATTCAACACTCAACCCTACGTTTGGATTACCCCTACATTAAAAGGTCTTTCAATAGGTGCATGGTTAGCGGCTTCAATGCCCATGCTAATAACTTTTCTGGTATCATCTGGTGCAATAATGCCATCTACCCATAGTCGGGAGGCGGCGTAATATGGAGAGGTTTCTTCCTCGTATTTTTTAGTGATTTCCGCTAATAATTGTTGTTCTGCTTCAGGAGTGATTACTTCTCCTTTGGCTTTTAAAGTGGCGACTTTAATTTGTAACAATACTTTTGAAGCGCTGCCACCACTCATCACGGCAATTTGTGCGGTTGGCCAAGCATAAATCAATCTTGGATCATACGCTTTGCCACACATGGCATAATTGCCTGCGCCATATGAGTTTCCCACAATAATCGTAAATTTTGGCACGACAGAATTGGCCATCGCATTTACCATTTTAGCACCATCTTTAACAATACCGCCATGTTCGGAACGGCTTCCTACCATAAACCCACTGACATCTTGTAAAAAGACCAGCGGTATTTTCTTTTGGTTACAATTCATGATAAAACGGGCGGCTTTGTCTGCCGAATCGGAATAAATAACGCCCCCCATTTGCATCTCCCCTTTTTTAGATTTCACCACTTTGCGTTGGTTGGCCACAATCCCAACCGCCCAGCCCTCAATTCTGGCGTAGCCACAAAGCAACGTTTGTCCATACCCTTCTTTGTATTCTTCAAAATCACTGTTATCAACCAAACATTTTATCAGTTCGCCCATATCATAGGGTTTGGAACGATCGGCGGGTAAAATGGTATATATATCTTTAACAGAAGTTAATGGCGGTAATTTTTCTTTCCTATTGTATCCTGCGGGTGTATAATCCCCAATTTTATCGACGATATTTTTTATGGCTTGAAGACAAGAAGTATCATCAGGATATTTATTATCGGTTACGCCTGAGATTTCACAATGGGTGGTGGCACCGCCAAGTGTTTCGTTGTCGACTTCTTCCCCAATGGCGGCTTTTACCAAATAGGAACCCGCCAAAAAAATGGAACCCGTTTGATCAACAATCAACGCATCGTCGGACATAATGGGCAAATAAGCACCTCCTGCCACGCAACTTCCCATGATGGCCGCAATCTGCACAATCCCTAAAGAGGACATGACGGCATTGTTTCTAAAAATTCTACCGAAATGTTCTTTGTCGGCAAATACTTCATTTTGCATGGGTAAATATACGCCTGCACTGTCGACCAAATAAATAATTGGCAAACGATTTTCCATGGCAATTTCCTGCGCCCTTAAGTTCTTTTTGGCAGCAATCGGAAACCAAGCGCCAGCTTTTACCGTCGCATCATTGGCCACAATGACACACTGTTTACCAGACACATACCCAATCACCACGACTACGCCTCCAGATGGACAGCCACCTTCAGCTTCATACATGCCATCTCCCACAAAAGCACCTATTTCTAGCATTTCCGAGGCCTTGTCTATCAAGGTAGCAATGCGTTCTCTAGCGGTTAGTTTACCTTGGTCTCGTTGTTGTTTTAGTTTTTTTTCCCCTCCCCCTAACTTAACGGTTTCGAATTTGAGGTTTAATTCTTTTACTAATTCTGCTAAAGATTTGCTGTTGCTGGCCATGAGAAAATAATTTTGAATGGTGTACGATTATAGAAGGATGTTGGTTATTAAAAATAAAAAATCGCCCTATTATGGGATTAAATATAATGCTTCATTTCAATAAATTCAAGCACCTCAACATCAGGGCAAATGCATTTAAATGGTGGTTTTATTTGAATTAATAGAAGATAAAAGGATACATAATCAGCGTTTATCCGCATAACCTGCTCAATCTGTTTTCAATTTTTATGTATTCTTTAAAAGCATAAATAAATGGCACGAAGACTATACGGATTGGACGGATTTTCACGGATATATAACCCTAAGCTTTCTAATTTATTCAATTATTTAGGGCTTGCTGAAAAACTTGCTTACCTATTAATCTTTACTTTCATTCTAATATTTGTCAATTTCCCCTTGTTGAAAAATTAACCAACGAAAATCAAGACAGCACAGCGAGGTATGGTTAGCCTGACCGAAGGGCATGCCCAAAGCAAAAATAAATACTTAAGAAAGTAAAACGCTACACAAATAAAATTCAAACAAAAAAACACGCAACACCGCAATCCTCATTTTCGAATCTATTGACCTTCCACAGCAACAATAAAGATGCTTACTATCCCCAACAATAGGCTATTTTAATTCGGATCCACGTCAAACTCCACCCTCACTTTTTTGTAGTGCTGCTTTTGCAATACATGGGCTGCCGTATCTTTGAGTGCCTGTTTGGCTTTGTTGAGGTCAATGCCATGGCGTTCGATTTTAATCAAAAGTTCTTGGTAATAAATATCACGTATACGTTCCACAATAGGCGCTTCAGGACCTAAAACCCTGCCTTTTCCAAAAGCAATCAACAAAGAATCTTTGATTTCAGTGGCAACGCGTAAGGTAAGTGCCTGGTCATCTGATTTCACCACCAACTTTATTAAACGTACAAAGGGAGGATACAAGAAGTTTTCACGTTCACGAATTTCATCTTGGTAAAATTGTTCGTAATCGCCAGCTTGGATCAAGTGTAAGATTTTTTGATTGGGATTAGACGTTTGGATCAACACGGTACCTTGGGTCTCTCTCCTGCCTGCACGGCCGCTTACCTGTGTGAGCAGATGAAAAGTACGTTCATTAGACCTAAAATCAGGAAAATGCAACATTCTGTCAGCATCAAAAATCCCCACTAAACTTACTTTGTCAAAATCCAAGCCCTTGCTTACCATTTGAGTACCTACCAATACATCAATATTTTCTTGTTCAAAATCATTGATAATTTTTTGATAACCATGTTTAGAACGGGTTGTATCTAAATCCATGCGTTGTACACGCAAATCTGGGAGCATCAATTTTAATTCATCTTCTATACGCTCGGTTCCAAGTCCTTGTGTTTTAAGTTTAGTAGCATTACAAGTAGGGCAAGCCGCAGGCATAGGTTCGTGGTAACCACAATAATGACAACGTAACTCACTGCTTCTCATGTGGTAAGTAAGGCTCACATCACATGATTTGCAACTTGGAATACTTTGGCATTCTTCGCAAAGAATATAGGGCGCATAGCCTCTTCTATTTTGAAACAAGATAGACTGCATGCCATTGGTTTTATTGTCGCGAAGGGCATTGATTAAAACAGAAGAAAAATCATTTTTCATAGTCTTCGCTTTCTTTTCTGCCGTCGTATTTACCAATTCAATCAAAGGCAATTGGGCGTTTCCAAAACGAGTCATTAACTTCGTAAAACCCCATTTGCCATTTAAAGCCAAATAATAACTTTCTATGGAAGGCGTGGCCGAGCCCAACAATACCTTGGCATGATGCAAATGCGCCAACATCATCGCAGCCTCTCGGGCATGGTACCTTGGCGCAGGATCGTATTGTTTGTAGGACGTTTCATGTTCTTCGTCAATGATGATCAAACCCAAATTTGAAAAAGGCAACAAAACAGAAGAGCGCACGCCCACAATAAAATTAAATTTCCCTTCACTTAAGCCATTCCAAATTTCTACCCTTTCGTTATCGGAAAATTTAGAATGGTACACGCCCATGGAATCGCCAAATACTTTGCGTAATCGCGAAACAATTTGAGTGGTCAGGGCTATTTCTGGCAATAAAAGCAATACTTGATTACCCGCATCAAGTACATTTTTCACTAAATCGATATAAATTTCGGTTTTACCACTTCCAGTGATGCCATGTAGTAAACAAACGGATTGTTTGGAAAAAGCAGTTAAAATTTCAGCTCGACAAGCGAGTTGGGCATCAGAAAGGGACATGTCAAAATCATGGTATTCATGGTCAAAACTTTCCAGTCTAGAACTTAGGACTTCAAATTGTTCAAGAATACCATTTTTAATTAGTGTTGCAACAGAAGATTCGCTCACTTCTGTCAGTTCTTTTTTCAAAATGCCCTCCTCGTTGGCATGTTCATCGATGCCGATTCGAACTTTTTGAAGATAACGCATCAAAACGTTAAGTTGAGACTCTTTTTTTGCCAATTGGTTCAGCAAAACATTAAGCTGATCGTTAGCCGTATACATTGTCTGCAGACGAATACGTTGTTCGTAGCGTGGTTTATATTTTTCTTTTAATAGTTCAAAAAGCAAAATGGCCTTTTTATCAAGCAAAGATTTGATGAGTGGATAAATATTTTTTTGCCCCAATAAGAGTTCAATTTCATTGTAGGTTAAGGCCTCTTTAATTTTTAATTCCTCAAAAATCAACACTTCTTTGGGATTTAATGTATTGATTTCTGAATTAAATTCGGGATTCAATTGTACCCTAGACTCACTGCTCAATTTCAATCCCGAAGGCATGGCTGCATTGAGCACTTCCCCTTGGTGACACATGTAATACGTTGCCATCCAATCAAAAAATTTAAATTGCAAAGCATTTACGACAGGCTTTTCATCTAATAATTCTAATATATATTTAGCTTCATATTTTTGAGGAGGATTTTGATGCAGACTAACCACCACCCCGGTAACCACTCTTTTTGCGCCAAATTGAATCACCACCCTCGCGCCAACCACAATGTGCTCATTACAATGCACAGGAACACGATAAGTGAACAACTGAGGCACAGGAATAGGCAACATCACCTCCACAAAATAAGTGATGTAGTCTGCTGTAGTGGATTCGTTAGTGAATAGTAATGTTGACACGTTAAGTTTTAAGTGTTGAGTTGTGAATGATGAGTATTAAGTACAAAGTATTAAGTATTAAGTACAAATTGAATGAATATGGAGGGGGATATTTTAGGTCTACAAGTACTAAACACTCAAAACACATCTAACTAAACAAGGCGCTTCCCACCCTAATCAATGTACTTCCTTCCTCGATTGCAATGGCATAATCACCACTCATGCCCATAGAAATTTCTGATAAATCAATATTAACAGCATGGAATTGAGTGGATAATGTATCAGAAATTCTTTTTAATGACTGAAATTCCTTTCTTACTTGGATTTGGTTATCGGTATTGCTGGCCATTCCCATTAAGCCTACAATTTTGATATTTTCAAGTGTTTTAATCTCCTCAGAAGCCAATATTGCTTCCGCCTCAGCTTCATTTAACCCAAATTTAGTTTCTTCAGTAGCGATAAAAATTTGCAAAAGACAAGAAATGATCCGGTTGTTCTTTTTAGCTTGTTTGTTGATTTCTTGCAACAAATCCAAACTGTCAACCGAATGAATCATGGCGACATAAGGGGCGATGTATTTCACTTTGTTACTTTGCAAATGGCCAATCAAATGCCACTGCACATCAGCTGGCAATTGCGCTTGTTTCTCTTGCATTTCTTGCACCCTATTTTCGCCAAACAACCTTAAGCCAGCGGCGTAAACTTGCTGCAATTCCTCAACAGAACGGGTTTTGGTGACTGCCACCAACTTGGCTTGCGTTCCTTTTAAAGCTGCTACAATTGAGGTAATATTTTGAGCTATTGACATATTGATATCCATTTATGGCACTAGATGATTTGCTGTAGGTAGAGATGCTATAAGTGTTGCAGCAGAATCTATTCTAGCATTTGTATGCTATTATATAT
>JBEAZU010000337.1:0-8542 GCA_041169945.1 Bacteroidota bacterium | reverse complement strand
GATACTATCCAGTCCTTTTTTCTGGATTTTGTTATTTAACTTTTTAAAAAGAGGAAAATCAAGCACGGCAGTTTTGGCCAATTCTTCTAATTTCTGCACGTCATTCGCCTCCACGCCCATCATTTTAAAACTAGATTTCAATTTATGACAAGCAGAAGCAATTTCCGCATGGTTATTTTCGACCACAAAATCATTTAATTGAAACAATATAGAAGGTGTTTCTTCTAGGTACACTTTGATCATTTCTTTCACAAAATCTTTGTTTCCTCCCGAAAACTCTTCATAATAGCTTAGGTTAACCACCCCATGATTTTCAACGGGAGTGGGAATTGTTTTCTTTTTAGGAGCTACAGGAGCCAAAGTTAAATACTGTGCAATTTTTATATACAAAGACTGAAATTCGAACGGTTTAGAAACATAATCGTTCATGCCAACAGCAGCCACTTTGTTTCTTACTTCCACGGATGTAGCAGCACTCAAGGCAATAATAGGCAAAGTTTCATATTTACCGTTGTAATTTTTTCGAATATGTTCTGTAGCAGTATAGCCATCCATCACCGGCATTTGCAAGTCCATCAAAATCAAATCAATATTTGAATGATGCTCAAGTTGCTGTAAGGCTTCTTTGCCATTTTCGGCTGTTAGCACGGCAATGCCACTATTTTTAATGAATTCACTGGCAATAAACTGATTAAGCTTATTGTCTTCTACTAACAGAATGGTTTTCCCAGAAAGTTGTCCTTCCATTTCTTTCAACTTCAATCCCGATTGTACCACATTGTCTTTAGAGCCCAAATCGAATGGCAATTCCACAAAAAAGCTTGATCCACGATTGACCTGACTTTCTAAATAGATGGTACCACCCAACAATTCTACCAACAATTTGGTAATGGTAAGTCCTAATCCAGTACCGCCATATTTACGGGTTGTATCGGAGTTGGCCTGGGTAAATCGTTCAAAAATTATATCTGCCTTTTCAGGATCTATCCCAATCCCTGTGTCACGAATTTCAAAAAGTATATTGATTTTTTGATGGGTAGTAGGCATTTTAGAAATCAAAATTTCGACACGACCAAACTCTGTAAATTTCAAGGCATTACCGACCAAATTGGTTAAAATTTGATTTAAACGCACCGTATCTCCTTTCAAATATTGATCGACTTCATGATCCAAATGAATAGAGAATTTTAAGCCTTTTTCCTCCGATTGGTATTTGAAAATATTTTTAATTTTTTGTACTAAATCTGTAATATCGAAATCGTTATTTTCTAAAGTAATTTTACCCGATTCAATTTTTGAAAAGTCTAAAATATTATTGATTAAGCCCAATAAATTATCTGCGCTATATTTAATGGCATTTAAGTATTCCACTTGGTCTTCTTTCGGCTCTTTGTTCATCAACAATTGCGTCATGCCGATTACCGCATTCATGGGTGTCCTGATTTCATGACTCATCGTGGATAAAAATTGTTCTTTGGCAATGGAAGAAGCTTCTGCCAACTCTTTCGATTTCAACAACTCATTTTCCTCAAACTTCCTTAAGGTCACATCTTTATAAGACCATAAATGGCCTCGATAATCGTTTTTCACAAAAATGGGAATATAATCACGTTCTAAGACATGACCGTTAAGCATCACCAATTCTTCTTCGGTTACAAGTTTTCGCTCTACAATTTTTTCATTGATATTTTCAATAAACCATTTTGAATTTTTAAACAATACTTTAGCGGTTTCATTCACTAAATTACAATCATCTCCAATCAAATCAGTAGGCAAAACACTTATATTAAACAACTTACAAAACGCATCATTTACCGCGACGATGTTAAGATTTTCATCAGCGACCAAAATGCCATAATTCAAATTTTCGATCAGCGATTTAAAACGAGTAGCTGTTTCTTTTAAGGCATCTTCCGCTTCTACACGACCTTCTTCCAGTATTTTAAATTGTGTAATGTCTCTTGCTACCCCCTGATAACCAACCATTTTTTGATTGTTATAAAACGGTTGCACCTTTTGGCTAATCCATATTTCCTTACCCGATTTGGTGATGACAGGAAATTCAAAATAATCATTTTGAGAAGCATCAACATTCCCTTTGCTTAAATAGTAGTCTTTTGTAATTGCTTTATAATCGTCTCTAATTAAATCGATATAAGTCATTTGAAGTAATTCATCCATACTGAATTCCAAAATCACTTCTGCTAAGGCATTTAAGAAAACAAATTTACCCTCCACGTCGGTTTGGTAAATGATATCCAAGGCATTTTCAATCAAAGCCCTGTAGCGGTCTTCACTGTCTTTTAATTTATATTCAGAGGCAATTTTTTCTGAAATATCAACCGCAATGCCTAGTACCCCTTTCAACTCCCCTTTTACTACAAAAGGAAGCTTTAATATATTGTTTATAATGTATTTTCCAGTAATCGACACCTGTGGTTCGTGGTTTAATTCCACTTTTTGCCTGGTTTGTATTACTTGCTTATCACTTAAATCATACTCTCCATCCAAAGAAGGAATTTGATGAAATTCATGGTAGGTTTTGCCAACGATTTGACTCGCAGGGGCACCAAATATTTCTTCCACTTTTTTATTGACCAGCACAAACCTTGAATGCAAATCTTTCAAGAAAATTTGATGCGGCAAAATATCTATCACCTCTTGTAAAAGGTCTTTTTGGTTTTTCAATTCTTCTGCAAGCAAACGAATATCATTGGTATTGACTTCACTTGCTTTTAAAAATTGAAATATATCAGGTAAGGTATCATGTAAAGCAAAATCTTTTAACAGCAAACCTTTATCAGTCATTTCTTCAATAGAAGTTATCCAAGGCGTACCTATAAATAATATTTCTGAGGAAGATTGTAATGGTACAACTTGCCATCTGAATTTCATATTGGTAGTTAATCCCTCAAGAATAAACAACTGCTGATGATAAGCAATAATAGATTCGTAAGTATAGGTAATGCTCCAAGGACGAACAAACTTAAACACCGCTTTAAAATCTTTTCCCAACACATCGGGAAATATTTTTTCAAGGCTTTTTCCAATTTCTTTAATTTGTAAGGTATGGTCTACCACAAAAAAGAAAGGGAAGAAACGATTGAAATCGAGTGTATTGTTCGCGATGTTTATTTGCATAATTCATTACCAATTAATTATAATTTCTTCGTGGTCAAGCCCATTGGTTCTGCCATTTTTTAATTGAATAACAGGATTTTCGTGGTATAATTTACCCATACCTGCAATAAGGCCATTCATAAAATCAGTCAAGCCTTCACGGGTGGAGTAATTATGGAGTTCTACCTTTCTATCTCCTGAAACAATAATTTTAAATTCAGGAGGAGAAATATTTGGATACATGATCATCACACGATTATGAAAAGCTGGCAAATTGACTAAAAACTCACCTAAGTCATTTCTTTCAGCTTGCATCAACAAACCGTAATATTGAATACCAGCCATGGTGATCCAACGCTCCCCGAAGTTAAACAGCACTTGTTGTACGGGAGTTTCCAATATTTCGGAAGCGACTACAGCCATTTGATACGTCTCCATATCGTCGTACGATTCGCTTGCAATAAGGTTGGTAACTTTTGCGGCTGATTTCAATTTCATTTGTTGCCAAACAGCTTCGCCATAATTATCAGTCACTAGACCTTCAATGGCTTTGTTGATGATACCATACATTGTATTATTATTTAGAGGTAATTGATTAATTTTTTTTCAAATAAAACATAGGATATTCACCTAAATTTCCAGCTACAGCAGGATAATGTTCCTCAAGTTTGTAAATCAAATTCAAGAACTGTTTCCCAAAGAATGATTTATGGATATACATTTTCATAAAAGGAACACTAAGACTTCTCCACACATAAGTTTTAATTTTAAACCCTAATTTAGCTTCAGAGAAATAGCCTTGTTGATGGGCATGAAAATAAATATCGGGTTGCTCTCTTAACTTCGGCACCAATTTCAATACCCATTTGTCAATATGGGTTTTGATTTTGTAAGGAAGTACCAATAAATTGGTCAAATAAGAATACCTCCCCCATTCATACACAATTACCCCAGGCCCGCCGGGAATTAACACCCTATGAATTTCTTTAAAAGCATTCAATTGTTGCTCTTGAGGAATATGGTAAATGGTATTCAAAGAAATAGCCGCATCTATTTTTTCATTTTGCAAAGGCATATTGGCAATATTCCCCAAAATATAAATACCTCTGTCTCCCAATTTCCTTTTGGCTTCTCTTAAAGCCCTTGGAGACAAGTCCATACACACATGGTAAGTATAATCTTTAGAGTATTCTAAGTATTCTTTGAATTGAATTGGCCCAGAAGCGGCATCTAACAAATACTTTCCTGAAGATGGAAGAAAGTTTTTTACTCTCATATGACATTTATGCACATAAGCTTGTGATATTTCTCTTAAATCTTCAAATACTTCGGCATCATTGTATTGGTTATTGCTATTTTTTTTCCAACCAAAGTCTTCATAAAAATCCTCCAACAACTGATTGCCATGTTTAAACTCATCCAAAGCAACCAAATCTTTTTGTGATTCTTTGTCAATCAAGGCATATTTGGGTAACAAATAGTTGATATCGAACACAATAGGGTAAATCAATCCACTGGAGACAGATATAAAGGCTTGATTCAATTCTCCTTCAAATGATTTGCCATTTAAAAAAATCATTTTATCTTCTTTAATTTTCAAATTCAAGGTTGCTAATTCATCGGTATTTAAATAGCTTAATTTACTTCCGGTAATTGGACATTTGACAAGGTCTAAAATGTCCGTTTTTCTATCGTTCATTGTTTGAAGAGTTAGGGTGATAAAAGCTTTGAATTATTGGATTTAACGGGAATAAAACAAAGTATTTTTAAGTAGTTATACTTCATTTTTCAATGGCCTCATAAATTCTTTGCACGTTATGAGACCAGGAATGAGACGCTGCTAAAGCCTGTCTTTGAGGCTTTTGAAGAGATGAATTCTCCATTAAGGATAACTTAATAAAGGCAATATATTCCCAGTAATTTTCGGCTAACAAAACCAACGGAGAAAATATTTCCATGGCTTTGGTGGCTGTGGCGACAATGGGTTTTCCGACGGCAAGGTATTCGTCAATTTTTCTGGGATAATTCCCTATCGTTACCTCATTCACTACCTGAGGGTTAATGCATACATCAAATGATTCAATATAGGTACGCAATTGAGATGGTGCTTTATTTCCCAAAAAATACACATTGGAAAGTTGGTGTAACACACTGTTTTTAAAGGCTTCATCTTCTGGTCCTACCAACACAATGTTCCATTCGGGATTGGCTTGGGCAATAAAAGCGATAAGTTCAATATCTAAACGCAAGGCAAATAATGCCCCAGTATAGCCAACAATTGGCCCTGAAAGGTGTTTCATATCTTCGGGTACCAAATCATCGTCAGGTTTGGTTGCGTAAAATTCTAAATCACACCCTTGGCCTACATCATACGATTTGGTATTGTATTTTTTTAATTCTTCACTCAAATACAAGGAATTGGCAATGGCAACATCTGCTTTTTTGATTAAGGCAGGTTCGTAAAACTGTCCAAATTTTCGCCAATAATCTACCGCCATCAAATTGTCTCGGCTATAATAGATGTATTTAATTGGGTGTAAAAGTTCTTTCAAGTGAAAGCTTCTAAACATATCACTGTCGTTGAGTAAATAAAAATCATCAAAGCCCAATTGATGGGTAGCTTTTTTGATTTCCTTGGCCAACTTTACATTGTTCACCTTATTTACAAAATCAAACATAAATTTAAAAGGAATCCAATTGATTGACTCAATGACAATACCAGGCGTAAATACCCACAAATTTTCATTGATTGATTCAATCGACTTTTCATTTCCTTTTATAATATTGAGCCTTTTTTGTACCGCTAACGTGTTTTTTTCTTTCAACAAAGTAAAACGGTCTAAGGGAGGATTGACATAAATTACTTTTTGATTTTTTGACATTTCTATGGCTAAATTTTTAGCATTATTGCCCATTTCAAAATCCCAAGGGGTAATAGAAATGATGACAAAGTGTTGGTTAGCATTCATATCGGTATAAGTTTATACTGCTTAAATACGACTTAAGCATTGTAAAACTTTCAGTATAAATACTAAAAATAACAAAATTTAGAAGAAGAATTTAACTAGGGTCTGCGAAAATTGGCGTATTCATTAACCTTTACTTTTGCCTATCATTTGTCAATTTCCCCTTGATGAAAAATTAAGCAACGAAAATCAAGACTCTTCCAAGGCGGACATTCGTATCAAAAATGCTACAAATTTGCGCCATTACGCTGAAACAAACGATCCTCCAAAATTTATTAAAAAACAAAATAATCGAGTGGCTCAAACAGTGTTTTGTTTTAACCGCTTCATGGAACAATTCAGCGAATATCGGGATCACGCATTTTTTATACGGTCGAATGCAATACAAGTCAAAGATGGCACATGATATGCTTGCATTTCACAGTTTACTTAAAACTGTAAATCGCTACTAATGAGAATGTTAATAATTCCCAGCAAACCCTAATTATTGGAAACTTAGCAAAAGGACACATCTAATGCAGAACATCACTCATTATTCAATCTATTATTGAATAATCAATAAACTTTAAAAATCTCCATTATCAATAATACCATTTTATTACAATTCAGGAGGATGAAAACAGTATAAAGTTGATTGTATTTTGTAGCTATTAAAAATATTAGCTTTTTTTTAAAAAATTCTGTTACTTTTATAGCTCTTAACTGTCTTTAAGAGTAGGTAGTAATTTCCCCCACTGGTATGTCTGACAATGCGTTTGAGATTACAGTAAAAAATTAATTACCCAAGCAAAAACAAACTTATGAATCCTCCATTAGCCATAAATATTTACCTTAAAAACGTATACAATATCAATTTCAAGGCTGTCAGATTAGCTGCTCCTACTCCCTTCTACTACATTGCTGTAAAAATTAGTTAAGATAAACCCTCTCACATGATGTTGATATATATATATACATTCATTAATTTAATAATAATCAATTTTTGTGTGTTTACAAAAACACCATGTTCTAGTATACAAGAATGGAGCACTACTCGTAGAAGTGGAACAGGATGGAGTAATAGCGGCGAGGTAGCACTTAACCCAGGGACAAACAGTATATACACGTCTTCTTATACTTCCACTACCTTTCATATTACTGGTGTTTGGTATAGAACTAAATCTGTTTGTGGAGCGACACCATGGGGTTTTGCAACGACTCTCCTTACCTGTTCAAACGGAACCGCAAATGCAGGAGAAGCATTGGCTACCATTTATCAAGAAGCATAACATTTGAAACTAATTACAAAATACAAAGATAAACAATGCGCAAGCAAGTATTCATAAAAATAAAAGCCATGAGCAATAATAAAAGCTACTTCGTTTCTCTTTTTTCCAAACTAATTTTTAATGATATCATGTCACTATCGATTAAGCAAAATTACAAGAAATCTTTCTTGTTGATTTTACTTGTATTGTCGATGAATGAAAGCTTTGGCCAAACTTCTTGTTCTAGTAATGCAGTTCAATATACTGGCCAAATTAATATACCACAAGGACAGAATTTGTATATTTTTGTATATGGGCAATGGCGAATATACCGAGCAACTGTACCTAATACTGGTAATGCTCCGCTAAATGATCCTAATAATAGATGTGAACCTGAATGGTGGGATTGGAAAGGTGGAACTTCTGCGGGTTGTCATAATAAAAATTGGAAGCCTTTTGATTACGTTGGTACTTGTACTCTTTGTTCAAACGGAACCGCAATTGCAGGCTCAAATATGACAGTTTGTCAAGGAGCAACCTCAGGTGTTTTAGGAGGGTCTATAGCAGATGGGGCTACAGGAGGGACTTGGACGGCGAGTTCTGGAACAGTAAATGACCCAACAAACGTTGCAGGTGCTACCTACACTCCAAATGGAGCTACAGGAAATATCACCTTAACCTTAACCACTAGTGGCGGTTGTGCACCAGTAACAGTATCCAAAATAATAACGGTAAATGCAATACCTGCTCAACCCGGAGCAATAAGTGGAACTACTACTTTTTGCTCGCCTACTACATCTGGCCAAATATATTCAATTCCAGCAGTTCCATCTGGTGCAACATCTATCAATTGGGGTATACCAACAGGATGGTCGGCTCAAGTAGTTAATCCTCTTAACATAACGGTAACAACTGGAACAGCTGGTCAAAATGGTAATATTTCTGCTACCGCTTCAAATTCTTGCGGAACAAGTGCTGCGAGTACTTTAGCCGTTACAGTAGCGAATCCAAAGCCAGCCCAACCGGGTGTGATTACTGGTACTGCTACCCAATGTCCATCTTTAACAAGCCAAACGTATAATATTGCATCCGTTACAAATGCCACTTCTTACACTTGGACTGTGCCCACAGGCTGGACAGTTACAGGAGGTGCTGGTACTGCGAGTATTACTGTCACTACAGGAACAGCAGCACAAAATGGTAACATTA
>JBEAZU010000336.1:0-3357 GCA_041169945.1 Bacteroidota bacterium | reverse complement strand
ATTTTTTCGGGAAGCTCAAACAATCCCGATATTCTCGGGACTCCCGCTAACGCAAAGCGGATGTACTCAATCTTTTGGTGTTTTTTTAATGAAATATTTGTCAAAATGTATTAGACTATTTGATATATGTGTTTGGTATAACTTTGAAATAATTAGTGAGCATAAGGTTATAGTTGCTATTGAGGTAAGGAAATGAATGTTTAGGACGCTTTTGATCTGAAATAATTAAAATACTTGGCTTCATGGTTTGTTTTTTTGTTGAAATTTATCTGAGTACTAACCAAGGTTAAGGCAATCAATTATCAATCGCTTTGGTAAACACAGCTGCTTTGTAGTTTTTTTATGTAAAATGAAAAAAATACTGCTAATTTTAACTTAAATTTCCAGAAAAACGTATTCTAAAGTAATTCATGATTCGTACTCAGTTTGTAGCATGTATGCAATTAGGAGAACACACCATATTTTAAAAATAAATTATTTCGTAATGAAATCAATACCGCATAAAATATTTTCCAACAGTCCATTAATAATAATGTTGGCGCTGTTTTTTTTATTTGGTTTTAATACTGTGATGAATGATGTGTTGATGCCACACGTTCAAAATTTATTCAAATTGTCTTTCTTCCAATCTAACTTTATTCAAAGTGCTTTCTTTATAGCTTTTTTAGTTTGCGGATTACCTGCGGGTTGGATAATATCAAAAATTGGCTACAAAAAAGGTATTATGTTGGCTCTCGGGGTATTGACCCTTGGCTTGATATTGTTTATTTTAACGCCTGAATTTGGGACGTTTAACATGGTACTTGTAGCATTGTTTATAATGGGGTGTGGCATAACCATCGCTCAGGTTGCTGCAAATCCATACATCATTTCTTTGGGAACTCCCGAAACAGGTTCATACCGCTTAAATCTTGCAGGGATATTTAATTCTTTTGCCAGAATCATCAATACCATCATTGGTGGTACATTGATGCTTTTGCCTCCTGACTCAACCGTGACTGAAAAGTTTGAAGTAATGCGTGGTCCTTATTTTATCATGGCCGCCTTGGTTTTGATTTTTGCAGCCATCATAGGCATTTCTAAATTGCCCGAAATTCATTATGATACGGAACAAGAAGTAGCCACCAGAGATATCAAATCAATTTGGCATTTTAAACATTTGATTTTAGGGGCGGGGGCAATTTTCTTTTATGTAGGTGCTGAAGTGGCTATTGGAGGGGTATTGATGGATTATTTACACCAACCAAAAATTGGAGGGTATACCCATGAAGAGGCGCAATGGTTGGTAACCATTTACTGGATGTTGATGATGATAGGGCGATTTTTAGGGTTTTTGACGCTACAAAAAGTGCGCGCCGACAGGGGTTTGTTATTCGTATCGATTATGGCCGTATACTTTGTATTTGTAGGAATGTTTACTTCAGGTTATGTGTCCATGAGTGCCATTATCATGTTGGGATTGTGTAACTCCATTATGTGGCCTTGTATTTTCCCCATTTCACTTTCCAAACTTGGGAAATATACCAGTTTGGGTTCAGGGTTGCTGATTACCATGGTAGTTGGAGGTGCTTTAATTCCATTGTTACAGGCTTATTTGGCTGAAAATGTACTTGGCTATAACCTGAGTTTTGTAGTCATGCTGGTGTGCTACATTTATGTGCTTTACTTTGCTTTGGTGGGTAATAAATGGGCAACAAAATACGTAGCGTAAATTATACGCCTCCTCATCCACCAATAATTATTATTTCATCCTGAAGATTGTTTACTTTGTAATTCATTACCAAAAAATAATCGATGTCAAGATTTTATTCTTACCTCAATAGTGCCAATCATTTAATTGATCTTTATAAAGGTGAATTGCCATTTGCCATTTTTTTAAAACAATATTTTGCTAAAGAAAAAAAATACGGTTCCAAAGACAGGAAAAATATCAGTGCTCTGTGTTTTAATTATTTTAGAATAGCCAATGCACTCAAAAACTGCACTAAGGAAGAACGGTTAGTCATTGGGATTTATATTTGCGAACATAAATCCAATCCAATTTTAGCGCTCCTTCAACCTGCCTGGAATGAAACCATACATGAAAGTGTTGATTTTAAAATCAATTTATTAAAAGACAAAATTGATGTTGACACTATTTTTCCTCTTCTTCAATATGTTGCCAATGGTATTGATAAAGCATTATTTGCAACATCAATTTGCATACAACCGAATTTGTTTATTCGACTTAGGCCTGAAAAGGAATCACTGGTTATAGAAAGTTTGAAAGCTGCAGACTTAGCTTTTGAATCGTTTTCTTCCAGTACTTTGGCACTTGTAAATGGAAGTAAGCTGCCCGATAGTCTAGTCTTAGACCAGGATTATGTGGTTCAGGATGCCAGTTCTCAACAGGTTGGAACAGTATTGAAAACTTACCTGAAAACACTTACTCCAAGTGCTACTGTTTGGGATTGCTGTGCTGCCAGTGGCGGTAAAAGTATCATGATGAAAGACGCTGGTTTTGATTCCCAGCTTTATGTATCAGACATTCGTGCGTCCATTTTAGCAAACTTAACCCAAAGGTTTTCAGCTGCTGGAATAAAAAATTATACCCAGTTTATCGCTGATTTAACCTCTCCAACAATAAAAGCACCGCTTGATTATTTTGATTTAATTCTCGCGGATGTTCCATGCAGTGGAAGTGGCACCTGGGGGCGTACTCCTGAGCAACTTAGCTTTTTTAAAGTAGAAGACATTCAACTGTACACCAACAGACAAAATCTGATTGTAGCCAACCTCAGTTCATTCCTGAAAAAAAATGGCTTACTCGTGTACATTACGTGTTCTGTTTTCAAAGAAGAAAATGAGGCAATCGTTAAAAATATTGTGCAACTTGGTTTTGATGCACTGCACTCACAGTATATTTTGGGTTATAAACACAAGGCGGACAGTATGTTTTTGAGTATCTTACAAAAGAAATAACTATATTCTTATGATATTTCATTAATACTACTATTTTTGCAATATGACTATTCACAAAGAAGGGTACTCGTTACTTATCAAGACTATCCTAGTTTTAGGGTTAATTAATTTCGCTTTGGCGTATTTTTTACCATGTTATTCAGTATTAAATACTGTTGTACAGGTAATTAGTGCCTTGTTGTTTCTAATCGTGTTACAGTTTTTTAGAAATCCTGTAAGAACTACCATCATTAATCCCAAACACGTCATTGCACCTGCAGATGGAAAAGTCGTTGTAATTGAGGAAGTAATTGAGACAGAATATTTCAAAGGTCCACGTCGTCAGGTTTCTATTTTCATGTCGCCTATCAATGTACATGTAAACAGAAATCCAATTTCAGGAATTGTTAAATTCTT
>JBEAZU010000335.1:0-7456 GCA_041169945.1 Bacteroidota bacterium | reverse complement strand
AGCCATTTTGTGCGGCAGCTTTTACCATCGCATATTCGCCACTAACATTATAGGCTGCAATAGGAATATCAAAATTGTCGTGTAATAATTTAATGACATCAAGATACGCCAAGGCTGGTTTCACCATCATAAAATCTGCGCCTTCGGCATAATCTAAGTTTGCTTCAACCATGGCTTCTTTTTGATTGGCAGGATCCATTTGGTAGGTTTTTTTATCCCCTAATTTGGGCGCCGAATTTAAGGCATCCCTAAAGGGGCCATAAAATGCACTTGCATATTTAGCGGTATAGGCCATGATAGCCACCTCTGTAAATCCGCTTTCGTCAAGGGCATTGCGTAAGAAACCAATTCTGCCATCCATCATGTCAGATGGCCCAATAATATCTGCTCCTGCTTCTGCTTGTGCTAAGGCCATTCGCCCCAAGACCCTGAGCGTTTCATCGTTGAGGATAAGCCCATTCTCTACTATGCCATCATGCCCATCAGAACTATAAGGGTCCATGGCTACATCAGTCATTAAACATAACTCTGGGAAATTTCTTTTAATTTCTCGAATGGTTTTGAGGTATAAGCCCGATTTATGATGACTTTCTTGCGCGTATTTGTCTTTGAGCGATTCATCAATATTGGGAAATAAAGCAAAGGTTTGCAAACCAAGTTTCATACATTCCTCAATTTCATTCATTAACCTATCAGGAGAAAATCTAAAAATGCCAGGCATAGAACTTACCTCAGATTTTACTTTGCTTCCTTCCATTACAAACAAAGGGAAAATTAAGTCATGGAGGCTTACTTCATTTTCTCTTACCATATTTCTAATGGCACTAGAACGTCTATTTCTCCTAGGTCTACGCATTTTTAGTTTTCAGTTTAGAATTTTCAGTTTAGAATTTTCGATTTAGAGTTCTGATTTTTCAGTTTAGCGTTTTCAGTTTAGGGTTTTAGTTTTCAGTTTACATAATCTATATAGACGCTATACGCTCAACCCTGAACTCTATACGCTAGACTCTCAACTTAAAACTGCAAAATGGTTTTCTCGATGATGTCACAACATGCATGAATTTGTGCTTCAGTGATTACCAAAGGAGGTGCAAATCGAATGATGTCGCCGTGTGTTGGTTTGGCTAATAAACCATTTTCTTTTAAAGCCACACAAACATCCCAAGCGGTTTTGCCATCAGGTGTTGGTCTAATCACCACCGCATTTAATAAACCTTTACCTCTCACAATGGTAATTAAATCAGTTTTTGATTTTAAGGTAAGCATACGTTCACGAAATATTTTTCCCAAACGTTCTGCATTTTCAATCAAATTTTCATTTTTAATAACCTCTAAAGCCGCTACGGCTACCGCACAAGCCAATGGATTGCCGCCAAACGTAGAGCCATGTTCACCTGGTTTAATGGTAAGCATTACTTCATTGCGAGCCAAAACCACAGATACCGGCAATACGCCACCAGAGATTGCTTTTCCTAGAATTAATACATCAGGATGTACATTTTCGTGGTCTGACGCTAACATTTTTCCTGTACGACCAATACCTGTTTGCACTTCGTCCATCATCAACAAGACGTTGTATTGGGTGCATAGTGCTTGGGCTTTGGCCAAATAGCCATCTTCCGGCATAAAAACACCTGCTTCTCCTTGGATAGGCTCTACTAAAAAACCACAAACGTTAGGGTTTTTAAGGGCAGTTTCTAAAGCGTTAATGTCGTTGTAAGGAATGATTTGATATCCCGGCATAAACGGCCCAAAGTCAGTAGTGGAATCAGGATCGGTAGAGGCAGAGACAATAGCTAATGTACGTCCATGAAAGTTTTTTTCAACGACTACAATTACCGCTTGGTTAGGAGCGATGCCTTTTACTTTGTAGCCCCATTTTCGTACTAATTTCAAGGCTGTTTCATTGGCTTCAGCACCTGAATTCATCATTAAAACTTTGTCGTACCCAAAGGTTTCACAAATATATTTTTCGGCTGGCCCAAGCTTGTCGTTGTAAAATGCACGAGAAGTGAGGGTTAGCTTTTGGGCTTGTTCAATTAAGGCATTAATGATTTTAGGATGACAATGTCCTTGGTTTACAGCGCTATAGGCCGAAAGAAAATCGAAATATTGTTTACCTTCTACGTCCCATAAAAAAACGCCTTCCCCTTTGGACAAGACCACCGGAAGTGGATGGTAGTTATGTGCTCCGTAATTGTCTTCTAAGGCAATTGCCTCACTGCTTTTTGAAATTGTCGAAATCATAATACTAGTATTCAATAATAAACAAATCAACTCCTAATTAATAGTGTTGAACGATATGTTTACAAAGTAACTAAAATATAAGGAGGGAACAAAATGTGAAACAAGAGAAGGTTGAAATGAGCAAGAAGATACAGCATCCTTGAGCGCTGTATGGTGTTTTATTGTTGGCTTAATTTCGCAACCATGCTGCACTTATAGGTTTGCAATAAATGTAGCAAAGTGTTCTTTCACTCCTTTTTCTTTGTAATACAATTTCATTTTGTGGAGGTATCCCCAAATAGGTTCGTAGTATTTATGGCCTGTAAATTTGTGTAATTCGTCAACCGTTAAATTGCCCGAAGTTTTTGCTAAAAGTACCATGCTGATAAAAAAATAGGCTAAAGGAAGTTTGCTGTTTTCCATTACAGATCCGCTACGAATGGTAGTTCTAAACCTGCATTTTTTACATTGGAATTGATTTTTAGAAGCCATCCAATAATGACTTGTATGGCCGCATTTTTTGCAAACAACACTACTCGATAGTCTGTACTGTTTAAAGGTTTCAATGGCGATAGCATTATTTTCACAAACTTTTTTTATTAATTCTTGCGCCTGCATATTGGTGTCTATTTACCACGGCAAGGTACATAAGCGTGACGCTAAGCAGATTAAACTGAAATTAAATTGACCTTATTTTAGATTAAAATGAGGTTAAAATTTGATGTAAATAAATAGCACATGAAATAAATGAAGTTTTTTATCAGCAAAGTTTTTATTTCCAAATGCAAATGCTATATTTGCAATCCTGATTTCGTTAAGAGAGAAGGAAAAAGAGAAAAAGATTCATACAAAAGTATTATGGCTAAAGTTTGTCAAATCACCGGTAAAAGAACAGCAGTTGGTAACAACGTGTCTCACGCGAATAACAAGACTAAAAGAAAATTCTTCCCAAATCTTCAAACGAAAAGATTTTTCATTCCTGAAGAAAATCGTTGGGTAATGTTGAAAGTTTCTACGCAAGTAATCAGAACTATCAGCAAAAAAGGAATTCATGCGGTTATTAAAGAGTCGCAAGAGAGAGGTTTATTTACTGGTAAAATATAATATATACACCAATGGCTAAGAAAAGCAAAGGAAATAGAATCCAGGTGATATTAGAATGTACAGAACACAAGACTACTGGTCTTGCAGGCATGTCTAGGTATATCACTACAAAGAATAGAAAAAATACTACTGAAAGAATTGAGTTGAAAAAATACAACCCAATTTTGAAAAAAGTAACTGTTCATAAAGAGATCAAGTAATCACCAATAATTCTTTAGAGAAATGGCAAAAAAAGTAGTTGCGACCCTGAAAACTAGCGAGAACGCTAAGAACTTCGCAAAAGTAATTAAAGCGGTAAGGTCACCAAAAACTGGTGCTTACACCTTCAGAGAAGAAATCGTTCCTTTAGATGCATTACAAGAAGCATTAAAAGCTTAATTGCTTAATGCGTTTTCAAAGGAAGACAGTATAAAAGTCCCGTCCCAAAACATTTGGGATCGGGACTTTTCGTGTTTTTATAATTTTATGTTTGATAGATTTTACAACATAAATTATTGATTTGAATAAATACATATTCAAAATTCAACATTTAAAATTTAAAATTAACCATGGGCTTCTTCGACTTTTTCAGTAAGGACAAAAAAGAATCATTAGACAAAGGGCTTGAAAAAACCAAAGAAAGTTTTTTTTCAAAACTGAGTAAAACCATTGTTGGTAAATCAACCGTGGATGAAGATGTACTCGATGAGTTGGAAGAAATTCTCATCGGATCTGATGTAGGTGTTGAAACTACTTTGAAAATTATCAAAAGAATCCAAGAGCGCGTAGCTAATGATAAGTATTTGAATACCAATGAGCTTGATGTGATATTAAGGGAGGAAATTATCAAATTACTGTCTGAAAATAATGCTGTAGACACAGAGGATTTTGTGGTTCCTAAACTCGGAATGCCTTATGTATTGATGGTGGTTGGTGTAAATGGCGTGGGCAAAACGACGACTATTGGTAAACTGGCAGCACAATTTCATAATCGTGGTTACAAGGTTGTACTTGGTGCTGCGGATACTTTCAGGGCAGGTGCCGTGGATCAAATTAAAATTTGGGGTGAAAGGGTAGGCGTGCCAGTGATAGATCACGGAATGAATACTGACCCTGCAGCAGTGGCTTTTGATGCGGTGAAAAAGGCGATGGAACTCAACGCAGATATTGTAATCATTGATACGGCCGGACGTTTACACAACAAGGTAAACCTGATGAATGAGTTGAGTAAAATCAAACGTGTGATGCAGAAGTTTATCGTGGAATGTCCTCACGAAGTGATGTTGGTATTGGATGGAAGTACAGGGCAAAATGCATTTATGCAGGCGCAGGAATTTACCAAAGCAACAGAAGTTTCTTCTTTGGCCATCACCAAACTTGACGGCACTGCCAAAGGTGGCGTGGTGATCGGAATTTCAGACCAGTTTAAGATTCCTGTCAAATACATTGGTGTGGGTGAAAAAATTGACGACCTACAAGTATTCAACAAAGTAGCTTTTGTAGAATCGATTTTTAAGAAATAGTTTTCAGTTATCAGTTTACAGTTAAGGGTTTGTAGCGTAAATATTATTGAAACGCTAAATATTTCAAAAGAGAAAAAAATGAAAACCAAAGGTAATAACAAAACAAACGTCAATATTGTAACACTAGGGTGTTCAAAAAATACCGTAGATTCTGAAGTGTTGATGGCGCAATTGAGGGGCAATAACATTGCTGTAAGTCATGAAGCCGACAACGACGATGCGAATGTGGTTATTATCAATACTTGTGGTTTTATAGACAATGCCAAACAAGAATCTATTGACACCATTTTGAGGTATGCAGATGCCAAAGCAAATGGACAGATTGATAAATTATACGTGACAGGTTGTTTGTCAGAACGATACAAAGATGATTTAGAAAAGGAAATCCCTACGGTAGATGCTTATTTTGGTACCAGGGATTTGCCTAGAATATTAAAAGCTTTCAAAGCAGATTACAAGCATGAACTGGTAGGTGAACGCATGTTGACGACTCCAGCCCACTATGCTTATTTTAAAATTTCAGAAGGCTGTGACCGTCCTTGTTCTTTTTGTGCCATCCCTATCATGAGGGGAAAACATGAATCGAAGTCGATTGAAGACTTGGTCACAGAAGCAAAAAAACTGGCGGCCAAAGGCACCAAAGAATTGATTCTTATTGCCCAGGATTTAACCTATTATGGTTTGGATTTATACAAAGACAGGGTGTTGGCCAATTTACTCAATCGCCTTGCTGATGTAGATGGCATTGAATGGATTCGTCTGCAATATTTATATCCGGCAGGCTTCCCAATGGATATATTGAAAGTAATTGCTGAACGTCCTAATATTTGTAAATACCTGGATATGCCTTTGCAACATGCTTCCACGAACATGTTGAAATCCATGCGCAGGGGAATTACCAGAGAGAAAACAGAAGAGTTGATTCATTCTATTCGTGACCTTGTTCCTAGTATCGCGATTCGTACTACTTTGATTACCGGACATCCGGGAGAAACGGCCAAAGACCATGCAGAAATGCTTGATTTTGTGGATAAAATGAGGTTTGACAGGTTGGGTGTATTTACGTATTCTCATGAAGACAATACGCATTCGTATTCCATGAAAGACAATGTGCCTACCAAAACCAAATCCAAACGTCAGTCAGAAATCATGGAATTGCAGGAACAAATTTCGTTTGACCTGAACCAGGAAAAAATTGACAAAACTTTTAAAGTATTGTTTGACAGAAAAGAGGGTGGCTATTTTGTGGGTCGTACCGAATTCGATTCCCCTGAAGTGGACAACGAAGTATTGGTAGATGCCAGCAAACATTTTGTGCGTATGGGCGATTTTGCAAATATCAAAATTACCGATGCCACGGAGTTTGATTTGTACGGGGAGCCTGTGTAGGTATTAAGTCTTAAGTACAAAGTATTAGATACAAGGTTATCATACTATGTACCCTGTACTTTTGTGTTTGATTTATACGGAGAGCCTGTGTAGGAATTAAGTATTAAGTACAAGGTTATCATACTCTGTACTCTGTACTCTGTACCCTGTACTATCAATAATTGTCAAATGATTTTTCCATTTTTTTCTGTTTCCAGATTTCTTTCTCTCTTCTCATGATGTTAGACATGATGCTTAGGGATGCTCCACCACCTGCGTGAATGTATTGCATGGTCACTTTTTTGCCATGCCAAAAATAAACTTCGTTTTTTGAATTGCTTTTGGTTCCTGGGCCATAAACGGATTGTAATTCTTTCAACAAGATGTCCGCATTTTCAAAATTTACGTCGATGTACATATTGTCTATTTTGTTGTTGAAAAAATTAATGGTGAAGAGTTTGAATTGAGCTGTTCCAAAGGCATAATACTGTTTTTTGATTACCCTATAAAGTTCTGATTTTTCATTTTCATCGCCACTTATCGCCACTGGAGTGATTAATCTACGGACAGAATCAATGTCTTGGCAAAATTTAATGCCTAAAAATCCATTGTCATTGTCAAGCAATTCAAGGTCTTGGGATTTAACGTTAACGGTAAAAGACAAAGAGAGCACTAGAATCAGAATACTATTTTTCATAAGAGGGAATTTACTTGTTTTCTTATTCGTTTTTGGGGCCAATTTGTTGCGGTTATTTTGATTTAAGTCATTTATTTTTTGTTTAGTAAAACTATTGATTATCCTTCTTTGGAGTTAAAATCCTTGGCTCTAAGTGAAATACTGTGGGTTATAACATATAGTTGATGACAAGTGTGAATTTGCGATAGTGATTGAGTCCCGATTTTCTCGGGATTTGAGCTCTTTTTCTTAGTTATTTTATGCTTAAATTGAAACACAAATGCTTGATAACTAAGAAAAAAGCGAGTTGCGAAAGCACGGGCCCGAAGGGCATCGCCCAAATAATTAAAAAAAAACACTATTAAAATAAAATTCAAGAAAATTATGCTAAGATTAAAAATATAAAAACATACAAATTCAAGCACAGATACTTTTGCAGCACCCTTAATCAACTCCACCCACAGAAAATCATCTAGTGCCAATGATATTCATCTAAGTATCCTTGCAAGTTTTCAAGTGTTTTTACACCTGTAAATTCATACCTTGTCATATTAAAAACAAAGATAAGCAAATTATCAAT
>JBEAZU010000334.1:0-3940 GCA_041169945.1 Bacteroidota bacterium | reverse complement strand
TTTCTGCTGTCATCTTCATTGTTGACCTCTTTTTCTTCTGAAGCAAAAGTATAATTGTTGACATCAATTTCTTCTTCTTTGGGTTTACTAGTGCTCGTGTCAATACTGGTTTTACGAATGGGTTGTGCCACATCATTGGAGCCAAAAGTGATCTCCTGTTCATTGTTTTTGTAAACAAGGGTATCAGATGTTGGTTTTGGGGTATTGGGTACTGTATTTTCTATTTTTAAGGTATCAATCAGTGCTATTTTTGATTCAGCGTCTGCAGGCATTTCAAAAATATTTTCAATAAAATTGAATGCTTCTTTTCGTGGGGTTTTAATTGGTTTGGGTACTTCTTGCGCCAAATTGATTTCTTGGTTTGTAAAAAGCAATTCCCTGCATTTGTATAGGCTAATAAAGGAAAGTTTTTTGGTATAAGAAAGGTCAAAACTTTTGAGGTCTTGTTGAAAATGAGTCAATTGTTTCGTTATCCCCGTGTTGGTGTTCAAAACACTCAAATTGTACACCCCCGATTCATCTTGCAAATAGGCGATTTCATCATTGCCTATACTTACAGGGGCATTTTCATGAAATTTAGTGTCGGTCAACTGCTTAACTTTCACCGTGGAAATGGCCGGATTATACAAAAACAGGTTGGTATTGTCTTGTAGGCTGGCCAGTTTTACAGGGGCAATGGCAATGCTGTCGGTATTTCTGTTGGAGGAAAACACAAATGCATTGCTTCCTTTTAAAAAAACAGGATGGGTCTCATCAAATAAATCATTGGTAATTTGCTTAACGGTATTTGATTTGGACGTAAATAAAAACAAATCGCTTTTACCTTCTTTTTCTGCTGTTAAAACAATGGTATTGCCATCGTCGCTATAATCAAAATCTATCACTTGATCGAAAGTGCCAAACACTTTTTTAGACGAATAACCACCACTGATTTCCCTGGTGGTCATAGAGATTTTATTGTTTTTGGTTTCAATTACCGACAATACCCTGTCGCTTTTCCAGGCCAATAGTGGTGTTTTGGTATTCAATGTTTGGTCTATAGATTTGTAGCCCCCGGTTAAAAAATGATAGGTTTTTCCCGTACTTATCTCTCTTACATACACTTTATATTTCCCTTTGTTGCTTTCAGAATAGGCTACTAATTTGCCATCTGGCGAATTTTTAACTTGGTAATAATTATAAAAATGCCTGTTTTTCCGAATGGCTTTTGCCGCGTCTACCAATACATAGGAGTCAATGGTTACATCAGCATTGTTTCTATAATAATCTCTCCAGCCTTTTTCAAATTTGGCGTATTTGATGCCCATATTGCTGCTGATGCCCGTTTCAAAGTTTCTTGAAATTCTGGTAAGTGTTAGCACATTGGCGATAGAAAATTTGCCTTGCGTTTCTGCAATATAATGCCAAACCGATTGCCCAATATAGGTTTGGTCTGCCAAAGACATGGCAGAAGGGTTTTTGACTTTGTAATGTGAAAACAAGTCTCTCATATAATCGTCCATGTCGTTGCTCCATCCACGGGCAACATAAGCGGCGAGGCCATTGATGTACCAATCGGGCAAGACCAAGAAAATAGAATTTCGGTAGGTATTGCGAATAGATCCACCATACATCATGTCGGTCACCAAAAACTTGGTGATTTGTTCGGCTATTTTTCTTTTAAATTCCAATTGATTTCCCTCAAATGGCACTTCAATTTTAGATTTTACAAAATTAGTTTGCCCGCCTAAAGCCGGATTTTCTTCTGGCGTTTGAATGTTACTTTGTAGTAAATCATTAGAAGAATTATAGACAATGATTTTAATTTTATTATAGGGAGAATAGTCTAACAATTTTATAATGCGTTGGTATTCAAGCTCTGCATACTTGGCTGCTAAAATGGCATTGTCATATCCTCCATCACTAAAATACACATCAAAATTGGTAGAACTTACAAATTTCCACTGAAAGGTTTTGTATTGTATTCTGTTTTTGCCAAAATTTTCTTGGGTAGATTGCGCTATCGTTAAAACCGAATAGCTGGTCATTAAAAAAAATAATATGGTTTTTAAATTTTTCAACTTATAAAGCAGCTTTTTTAATTTTTAGTTTTTAAATATAAGGATAAATATTGTGTGATGTTTACATCTGGAAGTAGTTCTGCTTTATTTTTTAGAAATTGGCAATAATGTTGGGCAAAATAGGGAATTAAGGAAACACCTTTGCTGCCAAAACCATTAAAAACCCCTAATTGTGGATAATCAGGATGTTGTCCTATAAATGGTCTCCTGTTTTTAGTGGCTGGTCGTATTCCTGCCTGGTGTGTAAGCACTTCATAAGGCACTTTTAAGAGTTCATCCAATTTGGTGCTTAAGTCTACACGTGCTTTTTCGGTGGGTTGTATGTCATCAAAAGTCCAAGCATAGGTAGCGCCAACCCTAAAAATTTGGTCTTTGGTGGGCAATACAAATATTCCTCTTGAAATGGCATTGTCTGTTTTAATGTCCTTGCATTTGATGCTTAAGACTTCTCCTTTGGCAGGAGCCAATGGTAGCCAATTGAAATAAGGGTTTTGGCTCAGGCGATATCCTTCGCAAAATACGAGGTTAGTGGCAGTTAAGGCGCCGATGCTTAGGCCATTTTCGCACAGTGATAGGCTTTCGAAGGCCACTTTTTCATTGATTAAACGATTGTTTTTGATTAAATAAGCTTTGGTGGCTTCCAAAAAAACATTGGTGTCTAAATACCCACCACCATTGATTTCAAAACCACCTAATGGGTTGTGTATAAAATCACTGTATAGTTCGTTGTTCGGGTTGATGTTCATGTACGAGGCATGATCTTCAGGGCCACTTTTGGCGTGACAATCATTTTGCTCGCTTACCGTGTCGAAAGGTTTGTATATTTTTTTAGGATAAAAAAATGTGGCCCCTAAAAGTGTTTCTAAAGCGGCATAATAGCCAGGGATGATTGAAAACAATTGATCGGCCATCCAAGTTTTTACTATTCTTTTACCTGTTATAGGGTTTACAATGCCTGCCGCAACTTTCGAAGAAGTGTTTTCTTCTTCAAAGTTGATGACCATTACCTCTAGTCCTTCTTGTAACATTGTTAAGGCCAGCATACTCCCCGCTAAACCCTGACCAATGATTATGGTATCCAATTTCATGCATCAAAATAACGCATAATTTTTTGTAAAAGTATTTTTCTTTTACGCGTTTAATAAATGTTTATTGTTCTCGACAAGAAATGGGTATTTTTAAGGGAATCGTTTTTAGTAAATAAGTTTAGCGTTGAACTTTGTACTTACTTTCTACTTGTCAACTCTTTACTCTTAGTTTAATACTAAATACTCATTTACTTAAGAAAAGATCATCGGTTATCCGTCTAGTCAGCTCAATCTGCGTTCCATCCCGCACTTGCGGGATTATTCTTTTGACAAAGAACCCCGTTGAAAAACGGGGACAAATTGCCCACAGATTTGGCGGATTAAGTGGGTCATCACAGATTTTAAAGTAACAATTTTTCGCCTTTCTTGGGTGTTTCGCCTTCAACAAAGTTAAGACCATATAACAAAGCTAAACAAGGCGTCACTAATAAATAAATGTGCTTATTTAAGGTTTGGCTATAATTCTAATATTTGTTGGTCAAGAAGACCAACAAAGGCGTAATAGCTTAGAGTTGAACTTTGTACTCTGTACTTTGTACTCTGTACTTTGTACTCTGAACTTTGTACTCTGTACTTTGTACTCTGTACTTTGTACTTTGTACTCTGTACTTTGTACTCTGTACTCTGAACTTTGTACTCTGTACTTTGTACTCTGTACTTTGTACTTTGTACTCTGTACTCTGTACTTGTCAATGCCTGAAATAGATTGACCGTTTTATAAAGTCAAAAATATAAAATAAACTCTATAAAATGGCAAACAGAACAAAGTATAAGCAAAGTGTTTCAGAGCGT
>JBEAZU010000333.1:0-2502 GCA_041169945.1 Bacteroidota bacterium | reverse complement strand
CAAAATCCATTTTTCAACATGCCAAAGAGGTGCTCGATATTTCCAGAAATATTGAGTTTAACCTATTTAAATTTATATTTATCCTCATTTTTATATTTTTATCCTTGTCGTATTTTGTGGTCAATCAAATTATTGGTCGTTTGTTTTTGAAAATCAACAAGCATTTTTCGCCGCTATTTTTCATTGCTTTGCTTTTGATGATGATGCTATGGAGCAGCTTTTTGGGTAATAGCTTTGCTGCTTCAAGTATTCTGTTGTCGGTGTTGGCGGTGAGCTATTTTGGCATCATCGTTTATTTTAAATTACCCAAAACCATTAAGTTTTTCAGGTACAAAACCTATTTGTATTTCTTTATTTCGGCTTTTGTGTGTGCCATTACAGGCGCTACGGCGGTATATGAAGTAGACAGTTTAAGGGCAATCAATGACAAAGAGCGTTACAGCAATAGTTTGTTAATTGAAAACGACATTCAAGGGGAATATTTATTGAATGAAATTGCTGAAAAAATCAACAAAGACGGCGCCATTAAAAACTTGTTCACCAACCAGCTTTCTAACAAAGCCTTGATTGAACAAAAAGTAAGAAGGGTGTATTTGAATAATTATTTCGATAAGTACGAAATTGATATTAAATTATTTAATGTGCTTGGAATTAGGTTGATGCACTCAAGTAGTGAGCATTACCACCATGCAAAATCAAAATACAACAAGGCTGCCTATAAAACCCAATACGATAATTTATTCTACATCAATGAATCCAGTAAAAATGCTTCTAGTAAATATGTGAGTTGCATTGATGTAAACAAAGATGGGATTATTGTGGGGTATATCATGATTGAATTGAAGCTTAAAAAGCTTATTCCCAATTCTGTTTATCCCGAATTGTTGGTCGATAGCAAGTTTGAACAAGAGACGCCACAAGCGTATAGTTATGCCATTTATAGAGATAAAAAATTATTGTATTCCTATGGCGATTACAATTATACCGATTTTTTTAAATCAATGGTATTCGATGATAAATTGCTGAACAATACCGCCTTTAGTTATAACGACTTCGACCATTTGGTAATCAAAGCCAATGCCAATAAATTGATTGTAATTTCATCGCCTGCTTACCGGTTTTTTAATTTGTTTTCAAATTTTTCTTTCCTATTGATGGTGCTTTTGTTTACCATATTGCTTGCCATTGTTACTTACAGTGCTTATTTTAATTATACCCAAAAACTACAACTTAACCTTTCTGCCAAAATTCAAATTTACCTAAATTTCTCCTTTTTTCTGCCCTTGTTAATTGTCAGTGTGGCTACTTTAGGGATCATCAGCGCCGATTATAAGGCCTATATCAACGATAACTTTGTAGAAAAGGCTAAACGTGTAAGGGTAAATATTGCCGAAATTTTAGATGAATTCAATAAACAAGCCATTTCAAAAGAGGTATTGAATACGTCTTTAATTGAACTTGCCAAATATTCAGAATCGGATATTAATATTTTTGACGTACACGGAAAATTAATTGCGACGAGCCAACCTTTGATTTATCAATCGGGATTGAATTCAGGTTTGATGAATCCCGAAGCCTACTCCAAAATTGTGGAGCTCAAAGGACGTGTCATGATGATCAAAGAGAATATAGGCGCTTTAAATTACAATGCGGTGTATACCGTAATCAAATCGCCTGAAACAGGGGAGATGAGTGGGGTATTGAGTATTCCTTATTTCCATTCCAAAACAGATTTAGAAAAACATTTGATAGAGGTTTTAAATACGATCATTGATATTTTTATGGTGGTCTTTATTTTCTTTTTGGTATTGTCCTACATCACTTCTCGGATTTTAACTGATCCCTTTAATTTGATTACCCAAAAAATTAAAAAAGTTAGTTTTAGTACCGAAAACGAACCCTTAAGTTGGAATTCTAAAGATGAAATCGGCTTGTTGGTGGGCGAATACAATAAAATGTTATTGAAGTTGGTGGAAAGTAAACGTATTCTTTCTCAAACAGAAAAAGAGTCGGCTTGGAGAGAAATGGCGCAACAGGTGGCCCATGAAATCAAAAATCCTTTGACACCGATGAAGCTTTCTATCCAACATTTACAAAGGGCCATGGTGGATAAAAGGGAGGATTTGGATCAATTAATGGGTCGTTCTTTGGTGAATTTATTGACCCAAGTAGATACTTTAAGTGATATTGCGACGTCGTTTTCGGCTTTCGCTAAAATGCCAATTCCTAAAAATGAACCCATAGTCATTGGCGATTTGTTGAAGCAGACCGTTGAGTTTTATAATAATATAGAAAATGGATTCGTTAAATTACAACAAGCGCCCCAAGCCTATAGGGTACTTTGTGATGGCCAATTGATGGGTCGCATTATTTCCAACTTAATTTTAAACGCTTTGCAATCGGTTCCTAATGATCGTAGTCCTGAGGTTTTTGTACGACTGTTGGCGGCAGATGGCAGGGTGTTGATTGAAGTCAACGACAATGGGGCGGGAATTCCTGCAA
>JBEAZU010000332.1:0-12815 GCA_041169945.1 Bacteroidota bacterium | reverse complement strand
ACTCAGCATTACTTTTTCAAATAGGCTTGTCTCACTGGTTCAGGGAATTTTTCAATCGCATAACGCAGCATGGTTCTTGGCATGGATTGATAATGTTGGTTTAAAAAAGCTTCCAATGTTTCAACATCTCGTTTTCCAACTTCTCTCAACATCCATCCAATGGCTTTGTGCATTAAATCATGCGGATGATGTAACAGTATTTTCGCAAGTTTAAGGGTATCTTCAAATTGGTTTTTTCTGATAAAATAGAATGTAGCTATTACTGCAATACGTTGTTCCCAAAGATTTTTGGATTGAGCCAATTCATAAAGTTTAGACCTGTCTTTATCAAACAGATAGGCACCTACTATTTGTGATGCAGAACCATCAACCAAATCCCAGTTATTTACTCCTTTGGTGTTTTTAAGGTAAAAATCATAAATTTTTTTTTGTTTTGCTTGGTCTTTTGCTTTGGTAAATTGGTTGACCAAAATAAAAATAGCTGCCATTCTCACTTCGTGAACATGATCTAGAATCAAATGTTGAATGTCATCTAAGGTGGTGTTTTTGAAATATTTACTGATTGCCGACCTTAATTTAGGAACAGTAATTCCCCAAAAAATATCCCCTTCACCATATTGTCCTTTACCTGTTTTAAAAAACTTTGGGAAAAATGCAGCCTTAGTAGCATCAATGCTATTTTTCAAATCTTGTTTTATTTGTGTTACCATTAGCAAACATTTTTTAGTTTTGTAACTTGGGAATGCATAAAAGTAGTAAATCTTTCAGCACCTCGTAAATTTATAATTTTTAGCGAAGCTACATGTTTTGCTTGATCTTTATTCAAGTAAAAGCATGCTATTTCATTAAAGTAAAAAGGACAATGATGCAACAAATTCAAAATGGTACTATTCAGGTCAAAGCAAAAATGGCAGGCGCTGAATTGACTTCTATTGTAAAAGATGGCGTAGAATATTTATGGCAGGCATCCGAAAATGTTTGGGGAAAACATTCACCCATATTATTTCCTATTGTAGGTGCTTTGATGCATAATACTTACCGTATTGGAGAAAAAACTTACCAACTTCCAAAACATGGCTTCGCAAGAGATATGGAATTTGAATTGGTGGCCCAATCTGTTGATTCACTGCATTATAAATTGAAATATACAGCAGCATTGTTGTTACAATATCCCTTTAAGTTTGAGTTAAATGTTATTTATACCATTAAAAATGATGGACTTAAAGTTACTTATTGGGTCAATAATGTAGACGATAAAGCCATGTTATTTTCGGTAGGAGGTCACCCGGCATTTAATTGCCCTTTATTTCCGGATGAAAAATTTGAAGATTATGAATTAAAATTTGAATTGGAGGAAGACCTATTCATTAGTCTGGTAAATTTAGCAGATGGTACCATCAAGGACGAACAGGTTTTATTACCAAGAGTAAAAAACAGCGTTGCCTTGGATACTCACTTGTTTGACAATGATGCTTTAATTTTCAAAAATTTAAAATCTACCTGGGTAAGTGTGGTACATAAAGGAACAGGAAAGGGGGTAAAAATGAGTATTGATGAGTTTCCATCCTTAGGTGTTTGGACTAAAACAGGAACAAAAAAATTTGTCTGTTTAGAACCATGGCAAGGACTGGCCGATACTTCAAATTTTACTGGGCAATTTGCTGAAAAAGAAGGCATAGTGGTATTGAACCCAAAAGCGTCCTGGAAAAAAAGTTATATTATTCAGTTAATTTAGATTAAAATCTTCATTTTCGCCATAACCCTATCAGCATAATCGCGTAGAAAGGCAAACATTCTTCAGGAAATGTCTAATTCAATCTCACACTATATTAAAAAATAAATACCATGGGAATTACTGCAAATCAAGTTAAACTACTCCAAAAAGAAGATTTAGTAGGTTTTAAATACGCTAAACAGGATGTTTTAATTGATGTTACAAAACGCAGGTTACGCAGTATTTACATGAAAAAAGCCGAGATGCTTGGCAACGTTTATAAAGGAAAAGTGAAGTTAACTTTTCTTTCAGAAGAAAACCAATATTTTGCTGTTGAAACAACAATATGGGCTGTTAATGAAGACTATATAACCGTAAAAGGGGGGGTAAATATTCCAACGAAATCAGTTTGTGAAATAGAATTTTAGGTCAATAATATATTTATAAGCACTGTTAAATGTAAAAACAATTAACAGTGCTTTTTTATGGTTCTAGCTTATTTTTTGTGGGTAGATTTGATTGATATTCAATGAATTTAGGGCTATTCTGCCATGATGCACAAGGCTTTCCCAACTTGTTTTTAATTTTCTACAAAAAGTGTCTCTAAACAATTACATGGTACAACAAATTAGGAAGCGCTCAAACAATGGCGCAACCTCTCACTATCCACACAAACAACTTACCTTACTTGAATTAAATCTTTCAAATAATTTGTGATAAGAGAGCAACTAATGGATTAAAAACCAGACAATTTTGTATTACAAAAAAACATAGCCAATACTATTTACCCATACAAAAGCAGAGAGAGCCTTTTTTAAAAATGTGATTACTTCTATTGAAAAGTATATTTTTTGACAGATAATGTTTTGTAAGGTATAAACTTTTGGTTACTTTAGTGGCATAGCAAAAATTAAAAACTACATTTTTGCTGTTTCTATCACATCAATCAAAACATGAAAAAAGTAGATTTCAAAAGAGACTTATTGCCTCACCTCGTTGTTGTTGCCGCCTTTCTTTTGTTAGTAATCCTATATTTTAGTCCTATATTTTTTGACAAAAAGACATTAGACCAACATGACATTACCCAATGGAAAGGTAGTGCACAGGAAATTGTAGCATTCAGAAAACAATACCATGAAGAACCACTATGGACAAATTCCATGTTTGGAGGAATGCCTTCTGCTTTTGTAGCAACGGCTCATTTTGGGGATATTTTTAGGTATGTGCATCAAATATTAACGCTAGGATTACCACATCCAGTAAGTTTGATTTTTATCATGTTGATGTCTTTTTATTTGTTGTTGTTGGCTTTTGACATCAAACCTTTAATGGCCTCCATTGGTGCATTGGGATTTGCTTTGGCATCATTTACGTTAATAAGTTTGGGAGCAGGACACAATGCGAAAATCATGGCCATGGCTTACATGCCATTGGCGCTGGCTGCTGCAGTTTGGGCTTTTAGGAAACATGCACTTGCCGGAAGTGCATTATTTGGATTAGCCTTCGCATTACAAATTAGGAGTAGTCACCTTCAAATCACGTATTATTTGGCTTTGGTGTTGGTATTCTTGGGTATTTCTGAATTGATATTTGCCATAAAAAATAAAACCATTGGTTCTTTTTTGAAATCAGCCTCTTTGTTACTGGTTTTTGGACTGATAGGGATTGCCTGTAATTTTGGTTCATTGCTGTACAATTATGAATACAGCAAAGCCTCAATCAGGGGTGAATATTTATTAAAACCTCTTGATAGCAAAGAAGAAAAAAGGGAAGAAGGTTTGGATAAAGACTATGCTTTTGATTATAGCTATGAAAAATTTGAAACCTTTACCTTGCTAGTTCCTAATTTTTACGGAGGAGGAAGTGGTGCTGCTTTGGATAAAAACTCTGCCACTTACAAGGCCATGGTGGAGAAAGGTGTTCCGATCGAGAGTGTCAACCAATTTACTGCCAATGTTCCGGTTTATTTTGGTGGATTAAACTTTACCGCTGGTCCTGTATATGCAGGAGCAATCATTTGTTTCTTGTTCGTGTTGGGTTTACTCATTGTGGATAACAGGTGGAAATGGTGGTTGTTAAGTGGTACCTTATTGTCTTTTATGCTTTCATGGGGAAGTTATTTCCCCTCGTTTAACTATTTCATGTTTGACCATTTTCCATTGTACAATAAATTTAGGGCCGTTACGATGGCGATGGTTATTGCACAGGTTACGATGCCCTTACTTGCCATATTGGCGCTTGACAAAGTGTTGAAATCATCGATGGCGGAAATAGAAAAGCCATTAAAAATAGCGGTTGGAGTAGTGGTGGGTACTTTAGTACTGATCATGTTATTTGCCGGTTCGGGAAGTCTTGAAGGCGCTGCAGACGCACAACTTCGTGAAGCTGCTGGTGGAGAATGGCTATTGGATGCTGTAAAAGAAGACCGCGTAAGTATGGTTCGTGCGGATGCATTCAGGTCTTTGATGTTTATTTTGGGTGCAATTGTTTGTATCTACTTAGTATTGATCAATAAGTTAAAAGCTAATTTGGCCATTGGCATTATTGCCTTACTTACTTTGATAGACCTTTGGAGTGTGGATAAAAGGTATGTGAATAAAAATAATTTTGCGAAGCATGTTTACGAAAATTATTTTACACCTACTGAAGCTGACTTAGCCATTTTGGAAGACAAGTCTTTGGATTATAGGGTTTTTAATTTAAACAATCCTTTTAACGATGCGCGTACTTCCTATTTTCACAAATCTATTGGGGGCTATTGTGCCGCGAAAATGAGGAGTTTCCAGGATGTGATTGAAAGAAACATTACGCCCGAAATGCAAAATATTATCACGGCAATTAATAACAAAACTTTTACCCCGCAACTGCTTGCTTCCCAAAATGTGTTAAACATGTTGAACACCAAGTATATTATACTGGGAGAATCAAAAGATGCCGTACTGCAAAATCCTTATGCTTTAGGAAATGCTTGGTATGTCAATGAATTGATAGCAGTACAAGGTGCTGATGCAGAAATTGGAACCTTGAATAAAATTAATCCCCGAACAACTGCGGTGATAGATGAAACAAAATTTGCTGTTTCTTCAAGTAAATTTGATACAACAGGGGCAAAAGTAATTCTAGAAGAATACAAACCAAATTACTTAAAATACAATGCTACAAGTGCTGTAACTGGTTTTATTGTGTTTTCTGAAATTTATTACAGAAATGGTTGGCAAGCTTATATGGATGGGGAAAAGATAGACAATGTTAGGGTAAACTATATATTGAGAGGAATGAAAATTCCAGCTGGGAATCATAAAATTGAATTTAAATTTCATCCTAGGTCCTATTTCATAGGTAATAATATTGGATTGTATTCTTCTGTAGCTTTATTGTTAATCATTGCTGGTGTCTTTGCACTTCAATTCAAAAAACAAAATTAAGATAGTGTTTATATTATTCGTTTAGACAATTAATATTTACCAAAGGCTGCTGAGATGCTCTTCAGCTTTTTTTGTAACAATAGCATGGAAACTATATTCTCTTTAGATGATACTTGTGCTCAATTATTGGAAAAAGAATTCCCTACTGATTTTAGAAATCGATTTTTTATTCCTGCCATAAATGGACAGGAGTGCATCTACTTTTGTGGAAACTCTCTTGGTTTACAACCCAAATCGGTTCAAACATTGATTGCTGCAGAATTGAAGCAATGGGAAAATTTGGGCGTTGAAGGACATTTTAAAGGCGAAAAACCTTGGATGCAGTACCATAAATTTGCCAAAAAAACGACTGCAAAATTGGTTGGGGCCAATGAAAGCGAAGTGGTCATGATGAATTCGCTTACTACCAATTTACATTTACTTTTAACCAGTTTTTATCGTCCTACGAAACAGAAATTTAAAATCATTACCGAAGCGGGGGCTTTTTCTTCGGATCAATATGCATTGGAAACCCAGGTGAAACTTCATGGATTGATTCCTGAAGAAACCATTATAGAAATTTTTCCAAGAATGGGAGAACATACTCTCAGAACAGAAGATATTCTCCAAGCCATCAATGAAAATGCTGCTGCGCTTTCACTGGTTTTTTTAGGTGGCGTAAATTACTATACCGGACAAGCATTTGACCTCAAAACGATTGCTGTTGCAGCAAAGCAAGTTGGGGCAATTATTGGTTTTGACCTTGCCCATGCCGTCGGAAATATTGCTTTACAATTGCACGATTGGCAGGTAGATTTTGCAGTATGGTGTTCTTATAAATACCTCAATGCTGGTCCTGGTGGTGTGGGTGGTGCTTTTGTACACCAAAAACATGCGGATGAAAAACTGCCTCGTTTGGGAGGTTGGTGGGGACACCGGGAAGAGGAGCGCTTTCTGATGAAAAAAGGTTTTCAACCTGCTTCTGGTGCAGATGGTTGGCAATTAAGCAATGCGCCTATATTGTCTTTGGCTGCTTATTTGGCGTCAGCAGCAATATTTGAAGAAGCTGGAATAGAAAACTTAGTGAAAAGAAGTAAAGTCTTGACGGCTTATCTTGAATTTTTGTTGTTGCATAGTGCATGCGCCAGCAATATTACTATCATTACGCCTTCAAATCCCAATCAACGGGGATGTCAATTGTCGGTTATATTTAAAAATGGTGGAAAAGAATTGTTCCAAAAACTGCAAGACCATCACATCATGCTAGATTGGCGCGAACCTAATGCAATCAGGATTACACCTGTGCCTTTGTACAATTCATTTATTGAAATATATCAATTTGTAAAAATACTCGAAGCAATTTCCTGAGAGGGTAGGCATAGCGCCTATATTTTTCATTTTATCACACTTTAAAGATTATTTTGAAAATTTCCTTGTTCTTAATACTGCATACTTTGTGGTAATTTTTTAACTTTGTAATCATTTGAAAATTAATAGAGGTACATTTTCATTCAACTAATACAAAATACTTGGCAATGAGAGTTTTAAAATTTGGTGGTACATCCGTTGGTTCGCCAGAACGCATGCAGGCAGTGGCAGCTATTATTAATGATAGCCACCGTAAGATTGTGGTTTTATCTGCAGTAACAGGTACAACCAATGTGTTAGTTGAAATTGGTGATAAACTTGCCGAAGGCAACAAGGCTGGAGCAGTAGCTGTCATTGAGAACCTTTACGAACATTATAAGAAATTTATTGCCACTTTATATAAAAGTGAATCAAGTCTTGAAAAAGGAAAATCGGTAATAGACAAACAATTTGCCGTTATCCGTTCATTGGTTGATGTGCCAACAACTGTCATCGAGCAAAGAATTTTAGTAGCTCAGGGAGAATTGATTTCTACCCAATTGTTTCATCATTTCTTGACTGAAATGGGTAGAAAATCAGTGTTGTTACCTGCACTTGAAATGGTTAAAATAGACCATGACAACGAGCCAATTTTAAGTTTCATCGAAGAAAAATTAACGGCATTATTGGCACAACACAGCGATGTTGACTTGTTTATTACCCAAGGGTATATTTGTCGTAATCCAAAAGGAGAAATAGACAACCTTAAAAGAGGTGGTAGTGATTATACAGGTACATTATTAGGTGCTGCAATCAATGCGGAAGAGATTCAAATCTGGACAGACATTGATGGCATGCACAACAATGATCCAAGAATTGTAAAACGTACTTTTCCTGTGCGTGAAGTTTCTTTCAATGAAGCCGCTGAGTTGGCTTATTTCGGTGCAAAAATTCTTCATCCTACCTGTATTCGTCCAGCGCAGGACAGAAATGTTCCGGTAAAATTGTTGAATACCATGGAGCCTTCAGCTGAAGGAACGGTGATTACCAACAATGTGTCTGATAGGGCGGTAACAGCCATTGCTGCAAAAGACAACATCACGGTAATTAAAATTAAGTCAACCAGAATGCTTTTGGCGCATGGTTTCTTGAGAAAAGTATTTGAAGTATTTGAAAAATATAAAACCCCAATCGATGTAATCACGACTTCGGAAGTGGCCCTTTCGATGACGATTGATGAAACGTCTAACTTAGAGGCCATTTTGGTTGAATTGGAACAATATGGTGTAGTGGAGGTAGAACAAGAACAATCCATTATATGTATCGTTGGTAATTTTTCTCCTGAAAAATCGGGCATTGTACTGAACTTGTTAACTTGTTTAAAAGACATTCCTTTCCGCATGATTTCCAGTGGAGGAAGTAAATACAATACCACTATCGTATTAAAAACCATCTATAAAGTAGAAGCATTAAATGCATTGAATGAAGGTTTGTTTGAATGGAAATAGGTTTTTGTGGTGAGGTAGTAATATTGAAAAGAGCGAATGTGTCATGACATTCGCTCTTTTGTTTTTAAAAGGTTATTGAATTATTTTTTGTCATACTTATATTCTTTTACAATACTTTATATGTATAGCCTTTGGTAAATCGTTCTAATAAAAATAATTTTAGTGTCTTATGAAAACTACCTATCTAATTTTTATGGTCATTTTTAGTCTTGGCTGTGCAAAAAAAAATTACACCATCAATTCAAGGCCAATGGAAGATATCCATTGGAAAATAGCGGAACAAAATACTCCTATAGTTGTTGAAAATGCAACTATTCAAACGAAAACCAACATGCCTGTTGCGTTTCAAATTCTAATTAAACAACCTGCTGTTCATACAACAATCAAAACAATGTTACCCATTGAAATAAAGAAAAATAGTGAACAAGCGCAGACTCCCTTAGAACCGCAGGAAAAAATCAGAAGCGCAAATCCATTTGAGGTATTGATCATGTTTTCTGCCTTGGTCATACTTCTGGGCTTAATCATACTGGCTTTTGTAGCTTTTGGCTTCCTGGCTTTGTTTGTCCTGGTTGGTTTGTTAGGCGTTGCTTTGTACAGGTCAATATTTCCAAAGAAAAGCAAATCAAAAGCAAAGCAGGTAGAAACATGATAAACATACGCTTCATTGTATCGCTGACTTTGGGCTTATACCAAATACATTTTTAAATTAGACCGTTTGTGTCAACTTTAATTTTATAATTCAGTAAATTTATTTAGGATTAGGAGAATTTTTTTTAAATTAAATTGAAAAAATTTTAGGTAATTTTTATAAAGATATAAATTTTCAATGGGAGCTTATTTACAATGTGTTATGAAATAAATATTAGGGCGTTACCGCCACTAGATTAAGTCTACTCTTTGTCTGGCTCAAGTCTTTAGCTTTAGCGGAGACTTGGGCCTGGTTTTATACGAAGTCTTTAGACTTGAGCGAAAAAGTATTAAGTATTAAGTATTAAGTATTAGGTCTTAAGTATTAGGTCTTAAGTATTAGGTCTTTGTCTGGCTCAAGTCTTTAGCTTTAGCGGAGACTTGGGCCTAGTTTTATACGAAGTCTTTAGACTTGAGCGAAAAAGTATTAAGTATTAGGTCTTAAGTATTAGGTCTTAAGTATTAGGTCTTAAGTATCAGGTCTTGATGAAAAAAGTAACCAACGAAAATCAAGGCTCCGCCACGGCGGACATTTGTTTAAAAAATGCTACGAATTTGCTCCATTACGCTGAAACAAAACAAACTCACCACTCACTTTTGTTGAAAAATTTCAACAGTAGCGTGGCTCAAACAGTGTTTTGTTTTTAACCGCTTCATGGATCAAATTTCGTAACGCATTTTTTAAAAGGTCGTACGCAAGACAATTCAAAGATTCCGCATGATTTGTTTGCACTTTAAAATCTATTCTTAATCATAAATCGCTGTTAATAATTTTTCAGCAGGTCCTAGTTATATTTTTAAAAATTAGACTTATTTTTTTAAATTGGTTGCTATAATTTGAGCAGTTACGTTTTTTACACTGAGCGCTAACGTTTGCAAACTTGCGGAACAGACAAGGGTTTTAGTCTATTGTCAGTTTTTAAAATCAACTGATCAGCGGTATCTTTAAAACAGTTAAAAAGACCGAACTGCACGAACTTTGCTTTCGACCCCCTTACCGTTGTTGAACTCGCTAGCAGTGCTGAAAATATTGCAGTACGCACCACAGTCATCGATCTCTGTAGAACTCCAATAGAAGTAGGTAGAAAAACCGCCAATAGCAACTCTGTTTACATAAAGTTTATTTAACTCATCTTTACTTGGCAAATACCAATCGCTATAGCCACCCAACACCAAATCTGAGCACAATTTAGCAGCATAAGATCCAAGTCCTTGACTCATAACTATCTTTTCTGTATTGGCATTGCCTGTACCAATTGCTTTACCTGTCGCACCGGTTATTTTAGTAGTTCCATTGTGCCACCTAATTAATTGTTGATCTGTTGGTGCTGCAATTAAGCCATGAACCACATTGGCATCATATCCGGGATCTCCTACTTGTAAGATGTAGGCAATTTTACCGCCTTGATACGCTTCGCCTACAGTTAAAATGGGTGCTGTTGGTTGTTTGTAAAAGACAATACTATCAACGTCTGATGTTTTTACAGATTGTTTATTTATTACCACACCGTTTTTCATTACATACATCGTGTCGTTTTGAGCGATAACAGTTGAAACTGAAAAGCCAAAAGCTAATAATAAGCTCAATAATAGTCTATTTATGTTTTTCATAATCTTGTTCTCCTTATTTATTGTTTAATGATTTTTACGGTTTTAATTTCTACTGCATTTGAATATCGACACAAATAAATACCTTCTGAAAGGTGGCTTAAATTGAGTGATACTAACCTACCTCCGTTTGTGGTTTGCGTTAGTATCTCTTTATCTTCCAATGTCAAAATGCTTAGTGTTAATTCACCTGTTACGCCTGTTAAATCAATGTTTAATACATCGTTTACAGGGATGGGATAAGTTATCATGTTGGAAGAACCTAACTGTGCTGTTGGCTCTTTTACGCTTGTAAGTAGGTTTGTAAAGTTCAGGTACCTTAACTCGCTTAAAGCATAAACGTCATTGGAATTGTCAGATTTTTGTACTGTTGCATTTCCTCCTGAAAATGTCATTTTTCGTGTGCTACTCAATGTATAAGCGGTCTGAGTAGCGCTTTTTTCTTTTATATACATCGTTTGGGCTTGTAATCCTGTCAGTCCGAGTCCTAACAAAAATACTGCACTAAATTTTAATCGTTTTTGTCGCATATTTACCTTCTTTTATGATTGATTATTATTCTTTTTATTCATAATTACTGTATAATCATAATATTGACCATCAGTTGATTTAACCGTAATTAGGTATTCAGCACCGGTGCAGTTAATATCTACAGCGGTTGCAGTAGCACTTATTGTTTCTCTAACTCAATTAATTTAGTGCATGAACCATCATTTTTTGAACTAGAAATCCAAATTTGTTTTTCAGAAGTACTGTATTCAGAAACCGTAAACACAATGGTTTCGTTATGAGGACATACTCCTCCTGACATTGAAATGGTTTTACCATCATCAGAAACAGACCAAGTAAGATTTACAACATCATCAACTTTACCGGTTTTTTTAACGATATATTTACCTTTTCCTATTACCTCTAATTCAAACATAACTGAGACACCTGGCTGTTGTAAATCAATAGTATCAGTACCTACGATACAACTATATTTCGTTTCTTCCCAAGTTTCACCATCTAATATTTTTTCTAAAGTAAATTGTTTATTTTCTTCAGTAGATGGTTTAATTTCCACAGGAGATTGTTTCGTACATGAAGCAGCCATTAAAGTGAAAGCTGTTAGTGCTAATAAAAACATTTTTTTCATTTCAGATTTTGTTAATAGTTAAACAAGTATTGGTTTCAAAGGCGGGGAATTTGTCGGCATCGGAGTTGTCGATACCTATGGAAAACTCAGGAAGTAGCCGAAATTTGAAAGTTTATTTTAGGGACTAAAGTTGTACCTGTATTATGAAGATCAATAGCGGTAGACGTTGTGCTAGTTTCAATATATAAGGCTTCAGAAGAAGAAGTGGTACCAATGCCTACTTGGGTATTTACCCCCAATCACCCCATAAAACACTGAAAATAAGTGTGCTAAATGCGGTTTTTAAGAATTGTTTTTCCATGGTGATGCTTATTGTTTGGGATTCATTTTTGTTTGTTGTCCAATGAAAATAGGGCAATCAAAATTGAATATAAAAATAAAGGTAAAACTTTATATCTATTAATAAAAATGAAGTGTCATATTTAAACTTACGTAGGGAAACATTTTTTGATTGTCCCTTTTCTCAAAGACAAGCAAAGCTGTAAAAGTAACAGAAAAACCTGTTTTTATTTAAATTTGAATACGATATCTCAAATGAAGTACGTGGGATTTTGAGTAAATATGGAGCATTGTGGAAGGCTAAACAATCAAGTAGGCAAAGGAAGTTTCACCCTAAGCCTCTCACAGAACCGTACGTGAAGCGCTCAATCATACGGCTCTTGTTATATGAATCATATCCAATTATAAATAGTCCAATGGTAAAACAGATTTGGATAACTGGATTTCTGTTTTAGTAACCAGTCAAATACCTTCCTGTAACTACCTCTCCAACTTTTATACTTGTTCATTGCCCATTTCGCTATTCTGTAATGCACTCTCCTTATCAGCTTATGTACACCCGTATGATTGATTTTCCCATAATACTGTAGTATTCCTCGCATTTGTGGATTTATTTTCAGGGATAAGCAACTCATTGTCAAGGTTGAATTTCTTTGCCAATTCTCAGCTTTCCATTCATCGTTGATACGCTTTATTGCCTTTTTACTCATTTCACATACATAGCCCAAATACGCAACATTTGGTACTTGCTTTGATTTTAACATTTTGGGCTTAAAATCGAAACCTAAGAATCCAAATTTATTCTTATAGCTTGTCTTCTTTTGCCGTCTGTAATCTTTACAATACACTATTTGCGTCTTGGTTTCATTTAGTCGAAGCTTGCAGATTGTTAACCTCTTACGTATTGCGTTTAGCAATTCTTTTGCTTCTTCCTCACTGTTGCAGTGTAACACTACATCGTCTGCATATCTTACAAAGCGAATGCTTGGATAATTGATTTCTAACCATTTATCTAAGGCATAATGCAGGTATAGATTTGCTAATAAAGGACTTAGACCAAATACATTTTTAATATAGACCGTTTGTGTCAACTTTAATTTTATAATTCAGTAGATTTTATTTAGGAT